>NZ_JBTJEQ010000026.1:0-69639 GCF_054456675.1 Jatrophihabitans sp. YIM 134969 | reverse complement strand
CGCCAGCCGTCGCCCACGAGCCGACTCGCGCGCTCGGCCCGACGCCGGGCCGCAGCGGCGCGCGAGGGCGTCACCGCGTCGCGGACGGCGGCCACCCGGTCGGCCCAGAGGTGAGCGTTGCGTTCATCGGCACGGGTCCCGAGCGCGATGAGGTCGTCGTACGTCTCCAACGCGTCGAGGAACAGCTGCAGCTGCTCCTGCAGGGACCCGATCTCCAGGCGCAAGTGGAGGTTGAGCGGGTCGAGCTCCAGCAGTTCGTACAGCGTGCCGAGCGCCTCGTCGAACCGCCGTTCGGCCATGAGCTCCTTGGCCGACAGGTACGCCGCGAACATGTGCGGGGGGAGCGCCAGGCCACGCCAGCTCGCCCAGGGCGGTCGTCGGCACAGCTTGGTGAGGGGCAGGATCGCCGCGCCCGCGGCGAACGCGGCCCGCTCGACCGCCTCGTCCCACGACGCTGCCCACGACGTGTGGGGTGCCGCACCACCGTGCGGCAGCGTCGCGACGCTCACGGTGATCCCGTAGGGCTCGGCGCGATCCTCGCGGTGCCTGGCCGTCGCGGTGACGGTGTAGGCGTGGGTGACCCAGGTGAGCCCGAGCAAGCCGGTGACGGTTCCGAGCAGGGACGTCTCGCCGGCGGCGCCGCGCAGCAGTTCCAGGAACTCGGTGGAGCGGCCGGCGCCGGGGATCGACGCGGGGGAGTTGAGGTCGACGCGGCTGAGGCACCCGCGGAACGCGGCCGAGAGTTCGGCCTCGTTGATCTCGCCGCCGGTGGCGTTGACCAGCGGTGCCACGGCGATCGGGCCCGGCCGGCGCACGAGGGCTGCCTGCCGCCAGCGGCGGAACAGGTAGAGGGTGACCACGAGCAGGACGACCAGGACGACCGAACGCACCGGCGCTCCGAGGTCGAAGCGCCAGAGTTGGTAGAGGTGGTCGGCAGACGTCCACCACCGCGTGCGGTGGTCGGAGCCGTACGGCGTCCGGACGGCGAGGTAGCTCGACCACAGCAACGCGCCTGCGGCGAGCACACACAGCAACAGCCAGCCGAGGGGGTGGGTGGCCCGGATGGCCGCGCGCGCCGCGCGCAACCGACGTCCCTTCAGACCGTCCGCCACCTCACACCCCCGGGCGCCACCGTCGGCGACTCGGCGATCATGACCATTCCACCCGGGCGAGCGGAAGTGCGCTGCCCCAACGTGCAGGGGCGCGCGCAGTCGCCTAGGAGGTGAAGCGCGTCAGGTGCTGCACCACGCCCTCACGGGTTCCGGTGACCCAGACGTCGCGGCCGTCGGCGGCCACGGTGTTGGGCTGGCCGACCGTGGTCAGCCGCTCGAGTTCGCGCGGCGTGTCACCGCTCACGTCGAACCCGACCACGAGGTTGTCGGCGGTCAGTGTCACCCAGACCACCGGCGCCGAGGGGTCGGCCGTGATGCCGTAGGGCCCGCCCGGCAGCTGCACCGAGGACAGCTGCCGCAGCGGCGACACGGAGAACGTGATGAGGTGCCCGCCGCGGGTGTCGGTCACCACGAGCTTGTTCTCGCCGACGCGCACGCCGTGGGTGGGGCCGGCGCCGGCCGGCAGCGACGCGATCTCCCGGCCGTCGGCCACGTTCCAGGTCGACACCGAGAACGCGAAGACGTCGACGAGCGCGAAGACGTCGCCGAAGCCGATGACGCCGCCGGGCTGGTCGACCTCCCGGTACGTCTTCGGGATCCCGTCGAGGACGGTGGTGAACGAGCGGCCGAACTCGTCGCCCGCGACGTAGCCGCCGTCGACCGCCGTGGCGTCGTGTGGCGCCACCCCGACCGGGTAGCCGGTCATGGCACCGTCCGGCAGGGAGACGACCTCGAGGGTGTTGGCGTCCTCCTCGGGCACCAGCACCGGCCCACCCGGCGCGGCGAGCTGCAGGTGCCGCACGTGTCCCTTGATCGGGATCTCCCTGGTGACCGTCATGGTCGTGGTGTCGACGAGGACGAGCCGGTCCGGGTCGCGGACACCGACCGCGAGCAGCTTGGTGACCGGGTCGTAGACGATGCCCTCGGGGTCGGCGCCGACCGCGACCGTCTCGCCGCGCGGCTCCCCGGACGGCGTGGGCGCGACCGACGGTTCGGCGGCGCCGAGCCGGGCCGCCGGGGCGGCGCCGTCACCGGACGAGCAGGCGACCAGGCCGGATGCGGCGATCGCGACGAGGGCGGCGAGCAGGACGGAGCGGCGGCGGTTCACCGGACGGGTCACCTGGAGGGGCATGCCCATCCCTTCGCGGGTCACACCTCGTCGAGTTCCGTCCGCAGCCGGTCGGCCAGTCCGGTGCGGCGGCGTTGGACGCCGACCTGGCGCACGGCACGGGCCACGGCGGGGCCGGCGGCGTGGACGATCGACAGGTGCCGCTGGGCGCGGGTGAGCGCGGTGTAGACCAGCGGCCGCGACAACATCCGCATGGCCTCCGAGGGCAACACCACGACGACGGCCGGGAACTCCGAGCCCTGCGCGCGGTGCACGGTGACGGCCCAGCCGTGGGCGAGGTCGGTCAACGCGCGACCGCGGACGTTCGCCGGGCCCGAGGAGAACTCGACCGTGACGGTGCCGTTCTTGACAGCGCTCACGGTCCCGACCTCGCCGTTGGCGTAGCCGTTCGGTTCGGCCTCGAGGTGGTTGGCGGTCGCGACCACGCGGTCACCCGGATCGAACCGTTGCTTGCTGCCACGATCTCCGGGGTTGAGGACGGCCTTGAGAGCGTTGTTGAGTGCAACGGTTCCGGCCGGGCCGCCGTGCACGGGGGTCACGACCTGGACGACGTCGCTGGCGATCCCCAGCGCCCGGGGGATCGAGTCGGTGACCAGCTGCACCACGCGGTGGGCGGCCTCGCCGCCGCCCTTCGCCGCGACCAGCACCACCTCGTGGTCGGGCGTCGGTTCCACCGCCGGCAGGTCCCCGCCCCGCACCGCGGTGGCCAGACGCGCGATGGCGCCACCCTCGGCCTGCCGGTACAGCGTCGTCAGCTCGGTGGTGGGGATGTCCTCGCGGCCCGCGACGGCCTCGAGCAGGTCGGCCAGCACCTGGCCCGGCCCGACCGACGGCAGCTGGGCCGGGTCGCCCACGACCACCAGGTGGCTGCCGTCGGCGAGAGCAACCAGCAGCGCCGCGGCCAACTCGGTGTCGAGCATCGACGCCTCGTCGACGACCACGACCTCCTGGTCCAGCGGCCAGTCCTCGCCGCGGTCGAACTCCATCGACCAGGTACCGCGTTCGCGGCGGCCGCCGAGCGCCGCGGACTCCTCGTCCTCGCCCCGCGGCCGGCCCTGGCCGCCGGAGATCTGGGCTCCGAGCAGCCGGTGGATGGTCGCGGCCTCGGCGTCGGTGAGTTCCTCCAGCCGTTTGGCGGCGCGGCCGGTCGGCGCCGCCAGGGCGATGTCGACGCCGGCTGCGGCGCACTGGTCGACGATGGCCGCCACCGTCGCGCTCTTGCCGGTGCCGGGACCGCCGGTCAGCACGCTGACCCCGTGCGCCATCGCCGCGGCGACCGCTCCGCGCTGGGTCTCGTCCAGGCGCGCGACCGCCGGTCGACGCGGGTCGAACGCGAACGGTTCGGCGACGGCGACCAGCCGCGCGATCGACTCCGAGACCACGGCCTCGGCGTCGGCGAGCACGGCCGGGCTGAGGTCGTCACCGACCTCGCGGACCAGCCCGGCCTCGACGGCCGCGGCCACGGCGGCCTCCGGGTCGCCGACACCGAACGGTCCGAGCGCGTCGAGGACGTCGTCACGCGGCATGAGGGTGTGCCCGGACCGGGTCTCGACGGCCACCACGTGGGCGACCAGCGCCCGGCCGCGGCGCACGTCGTCGCGGCGGACACCCTCGACCAGCGCCCGGGCGACCCGGTCGGCGGTGTCGGGGTCGACGGTCGGGACGGCGAGCAGCGCCCAGGGGTCGTCGCCGAGGGTGCGCATGAGGTTGCGTCCGAGCACGTCGGCCGCGCGGGCGGCGAGGCGCACCTCGACCCCGGCGCGCAGCAGGACCTCGACCAGGTCGAGCGCGGGTGCCGCGGCGACGAAGGTGTCGAGGAGCTTCGGCGCGCGCAGGATGCTGATGCCCGGCAGGGCCGCGAGCGCCGAGGTGCTGACGTCGTCGCGGGTGGCGATCCCGGCGCCGGCGAGCTCGGACGCGAGCTTGGTCGGGAAGCCGGGCCACGCGCCGGACCCGGCGAAGGCGATGAACGCCGGGTCGTCGCTCACGTCGTCCGCTCGACGTCCTCGGGGTACGCGAGCGCGGGCGCCGAGACGTCGTCCAACGCGGCCCGGATCTCCTCGGGCAGCTGCAACTGCTCGCTCGCCAGCGCCGCGGTGAGCTGCCCGACGGTGCGGGCCCCGAGGATCGGGGCGACGACGCCCGGCTGGTCGCGGACCCAGGCGAGCGCGACGGCCGTGGGTGAGGTGCCCAGGCCGTCGGCCGCGGTGGCGACCGCCTCGACCACCCCGTGGGTGGTGGCGTCGTCGAGGTCGGCGACCAGACGTCCCCACCGGCCGTGGTTCTGCGTCGCGAGCCGGGAGTCCGACGGCACCCCGGCGCGGTACTTGCCGGTGAGCACCCCGCCGCCGAGCGGGGAGTAGGGGAGCAGCCCCAGGCCGAGCGCGGCCGACGCCGGCACCACCTCGCGCTCGACCCCGCGGTCGAGCAGCGAGTACCGCACCTGGTTGCTGACCAGGCGGGCCCGGCCCGGGACCGCGAGCTGCCACGCCGCCGCCCGGCCGGTGCGCCAGCCGTTGTAGTTCGAGACCCCGACGTACCGCGCCTTGCCGGAGGTCACCGCGTGGTCCAACGCCGAGAGGGTCTCCTCCATCGGCACGGTGGGATCGGGGCTGTGGACCTGCCAGAGGTCGACGTCGTCGACGCCGAGCCGCAGCAGTGAGCGGTCGAGCGCGCGCAGCAGAGTCCCGCGGGAGGCGTCGACCCACCGCTCCCCGCCGCGGCGGACGATGCCCGCCTTGGTGCCGATGACCAGTTCCTCGCGGGGGACGACGTCGCCCACCAACCGGCCGAGGATCTGCTCGGACACGCCGTCGCCGTAGCTCGCGGCGGTGTCGACGAACGTCCCGCCGGCGTCGCGGAAGGCGATCAGCAGGGCCGCCGCCTCGTCGGGGTCGGTCGCGGCCGCCTCACCGGTCCAGGTCATCGTCCCGAGCGCCAGGTGCGACACCGTCAGGCCACTGCGTCCGACCGCGCGCTGCTCCACGGCGCCCGAACCTACCGGGGGCGGCTGCCCGTGGACCGCCGACGCGGCCGGGCTGTGGACGACGGCGGACCGGACGGTCGTCACACCCGGACGAACCCTCGACGACCGGTCGAGGGTCCGCAACGGCCGTCAGTGCGAGGCTGGCCGCGCGAGGCCGCGGTCACACCGGAGCGGGACGGCGCGGTGGTGTCCTAGGGTCAGCGCCGTGGAGCTGGGTCTGAACCTCGGGTACTGGGGCGCCGGCAACGACGCCGACAACCTCGCGCTGGCGAAGGAGGCCGACACGCTCGGCTACTCCGTGGTGTGGGCGGCGGAGGCGTACGGGTCCGACGTGCCGACCGTGCTCGCCTGGGTGGGCGCGCAGACCGAGCGCATCGACATCGGCGCGGCGATCATGCAGATCCCGGCCCGCAGCCCCGCGATGGCCGCGATGACCGCCGCGACCCTCGACACCCTCTCCGGCGGCCGGTTCCGCATGGGCCTGGGCGTGTCCGGCCCGCAGGTGTCCGAGGGGTGGCACGGCGTGCGGTTCGACAAGCCGCTCGGGCGCACCCGCGAGTACGTCGACATCGTCCGGATGGCCCTCGAGCGCAAGCGGGTGAAGTACGACGGCCAGCACTACACGCTGCCGCTGCCCGACGGCCCCGGCAAGGCGCTGACCCTCACCGTCCACCCGGTCCGCGAGCGGATCCCGCTGTACCTCGCGAGCGTCGGGCCGAAGAACCTCGAGCTCACCGGCGAGATCGCCGACGGCTGGCTGTCGATCTTCTTCGCACCGAGTCACGCCGAGGAGTCACTCGGGCACCTGCGCACCGGCCGCGCCAAGGCCGGGCACGACGGCCTCGACGGGTTCGACGTGGTGGCGACCGTCCCCACGGTCGTCGGTGACGACGTGTCCGCGTGCGCCGAGCCGGTCCGCCACTACGCCGCGCTCTACGTCGGCGGCATGGGCAGCCGCGAGAAGAACTTCTACAACCGGCTGGCGTCGGACATGGGCTACGCCGAGGAGGCGGGGCGCGTGCAGGACCTCTACCTGTCGCGCGACTACGCCGGTGCGGCCGCGGCGGTCCCGGAGAAGTTCGTCGACGACACCTCCCTGCTCGGTCCGGTGGAGCGGATCGCCGAGCGGATGGCCGCCTTCGCCGAGGCGGGGGTCACCACCCTCAACATCGTGCCGTTCGCGGGCAGCCTCGAGGACCGTCGCACGATCCTGACCTCCTCGCTCGAGGCGTTGCAGGCCTCGGGCCACGCTTCGTGAGCGACGTCAGCGTCGGGCAGTCGTTCGTCTACGGCATCGTCCAGGGCCTCACCGAGTTCCTGCCGGTGAGCTCGACCGCCCACCTGCGGATCGTTCCCGCCCTCATCGGGTGGGACGACCCCGGCGCCGCGTACACGGCGGTCATCCAGCTCGGGACGTGCCTCGCGATCCTGCTGTACTTCTGGAAGGAACTGCTCAACGTCACCGTCGGGTTCGTCCGCGGGTTGTTGGACGCGGAGCTCCGTTCCGGCCTGGAGTTCCGGATGGGCGTCTACCTGATCCTCGCGACGATCCCGGTCGGGGTGTTCGGGTTGGTCTTCAGCGACCAGATCGAGACCGGCGCGCGCAACCTGTGGCTCATCGCCGCGACCCTCATCGTGTTGGCGCTCGTGCTGCTCATCGCCGAACGGGTCGGCAAGCGTGACCGTGACGAGGAGAGCCTGAACGTCAAGGACGCCCTGGCCGTCGGTGGCGCGCAGGCGCTGGCCCTGATCCCGGGGGCGTCACGCTCGGGCACGACGATCACCGCCGGGTTGTTCCGCGGGCTGGACCGGCCGACCGCGGCCCGGTTCTCGTTCCTGCTCTCGGTGCCCGCGGTCGTCCTGTCCGGGTTGTTCGAGGCCCGCAAGATCGGCGACGCCGGCGGGGCCGGCACGGCGGCGACCGTCATCGGCATCGTCGTGGCCTTCGTGGTCGGCCTCGCCTCCATCGCCTGGTTGATGCGGTGGATCTCCCGGCACGGCACCTACGTCTTCATCGTCTACCGCATCGCCCTGGGTCTGCTGCTGTTCGGGCTGCTCGGCGGCGGCGTCATCTCCGCGACCTGAACCGAGGCAACCTCTGTGTCCACCCTGCTGCTCGTCCGGCACGGCCTCACCCACATGACCGGGCCGGTGCTCGCCGGCCGCACGCCCGGCCTGCACCTCGACGACCGCGGGGACAAGCAGGCGGCCGCGGTCGCCGAGCGCCTCGCCGCCGTGCCGCTCGCCGCGATCGTCACCTCCCCGCTCGACCGTTGCCTCGACACCGCGGGGTTCGTGCGCCGCGCGCAGCAGGCGGCCGGGCGCGAACCGGAGTGGCACGTCGAGCCGCGCATCATCGAGTGCGAGTACGGCGACTGGACCGGCAAGGGCTTCAAGGAGCTCGGCAAGGACCCGATGTGGAAGGTCGTCCAGACCCAGCCCAGCGCCGCGCACTTCCCCGGGGGCGAGCGGCTCTCGCAGGTCTCCGAACGCGCCGTCGCCGCCGCACGGGAGTGGGACGCGCGCCTCGGCCCGGACGCCGTGTGGGTGGCCTGCAGCCACGGCGACGTCATCAAGGCCATCCTCGCCGACGCCTACGGCATGCACCTCGACCTGTTCCAGCGCATCGTCGTCGACCCGTGTTCGGTGTCGGTCGTGCGGTACACGGACGCGCGTCCCTACGTCCTGCGTGCCAACGACACCGGCGGCGAACTCGCCTCGTTCGCCCCGCCGAAGAAGAAGGCCCGGGCCCGCAAGAAGGCGGCGGACGCGACCGTCGGCGGGGGTGCCGGTGCCGGCGCGGTCTGAGGTCCGGCTCGCCACCGCGGCCGACCGTGACGTGGTGGTCGCGACCGTCGTGGCCGCGTTCGACCGGGACCCCGCGTTCCGCTACTTCTTCAGCGACGACTTCGTGGCCCAGGCCACGCTGTTCGCCGGTGGGCTGTTCGACCGGCGCGTCGGGCGCGGCGCGGTGTGGGTGGCGGCCGACGGTGACGCGGTGGCCATGTGGGAACCACCTCGTGACGCGGCGGAGCCGCCGGGCGACCCGGACGACGACGACCTCGACGTCCTCGACCCCGCCGCGCGGGTCCGCCTCGACGCCTGGGACCGCGCCGTGCACCACCTGATGCCGACCGGAACCCACTGGTACCTGGGGATCCTCGCCACCCACCCCCGCCGGGCCGGCGAGGGGTGGGGCCGGGTCGTCGTCGGACCCGGGCTCGCGGCGGCGCGGGCCGACGGGCTCCCGGCGTACCTGGAGACCGCGACCGCGGCCAACGTCGCGATGTACACCCGACGCGGGTGGACGGTCGTCGACGCGGTCGCGATCGCGGGGATCACCGCCACCGTCATGCGCCACGACGGCGCGGGCTGACTACCCTCGGACGGACCATGCCTCGTCAGTTGCACCTGTTCGACCGACCCCGTCGTTTCGTGGCCGGGACCGTCGGCACGCCCGGTGACCGCACCTTCTACCTGCAGGCCGCGGACGCCGCCCGCACGGTCTCGGTGGCGCTCGAGAAGCAGCAGGTCGTCGTGCTCGCCGACCGTCTCGAGCAGCTCATCGCCGAGGTCGCGAGCCGCACCGGCCGCGAGCTGCCCACCAGCGTGACCGGCGAGGTCGACACCGACGCGCTCGAGGTCCCGCTCGACGAGGAGTTCCGGGTCGGGGCCATGGGCCTCGCCTGGGACGACGACGCCGGGCTGGTCGTCATCGAGGCGCAGGCGCCGGTCGAGGACAACGACGTCGCGCAGGAGACCCTGCTCGAGGACGTCGAGGACGGCCCCGACGCGCTGCGCGTGCGGATCGAGCCGGCCGACGTGCTGGCGTTCGTCGAACGGGCCCGCCGGCTGGTCGCCGCGGGCCGCCCGCCGTGCCCGCTGTGTGGTCTCCCGATGGATCAGGGTGGGTTGCCGATCGGGTCGGCCGAGGGGGCGCAGCCCGGCGGTCACGTCTGCCCGCGCCAGAACGGCTACCACCGCGGACCCGTCAGCCCGCCGTGACGACGTCGGGGTACCCCCAGGAGAGCGGGCCCGACGACGCCGAGGACGCCGCGCAGGACGCGGACCCCTTCGCCGACCTCACCCAGGCCCGGACGATGCCCGAGGCCGATGCGCTGGAACTGCTCCGCCGCGGTGAGCTGGAGATCGAGGGTCGACTGCTCGAGGCGAGCAACGGCACCTTCTACTGCGGCGTCGAGCTCGACGGCGTGCGCGCCGCGGCCGTCTACAAGCCGGTGGCGGGAGAGCGGCCGCTCTGGGACTTCCCGGACGGCACCCTCGCCGAGCGCGAGGTCGCGGCCTACGAGGTGTCACGGCGGACGGGCTGGGACGTCGTCCCCCCGACCGTCCTGCGCGACGGCCCCGCCGGCACCGGCATGGTCCAGCTGTGGGTCGAGGTCGATCCCTCCGTCGACGTCGTGCACCTCGTCCGGACCCGCGCGGGCACCGAGAACCCCGCGCTGCGGCGGGTGGCGGTGCTCGACGCCGTGCTCAACAACGCCGACCGCAAGGGTGGGCACCTGCTGCCGGTCGCGAGCGGGGTGATCCACGGCTGCGACCACGGGTTGACGTTCCACGTCGAGAACAAGCTGCGGACGGTGCTGTGGCACTGGGCGGGTGACCCGTTGCCGGAGGACGCAGTCGGCGTGCTCGCCTCGCTCGCCGGCGCGATGCGCGGCGACGAACTGCCCGAGGTCCTGCACGGCCTGCTCACCACGCGCGAGGTGCGGTCCACCCGGCACCGGGTCGAACGGTTGCTGTCGAGGGGCGTGCTGCCGCTGCCTCCCGACGACCACCGGGCCATCCCGTGGCCGCCGTTCTGACGGCGCCGAGGCGTTACACCGCGTCGTCCGGCGTCCCTCAGCCCGGTTTGAGAGAGTGTGCGCCGTGACTGATCCGACCGCGGCCATGCCGATCCCCGAACCTGAGGACCGCGGCCCCGGCGGTGGGAACGGCGGTGGGACCGGCGGCGGGAACGGCGGAGGTCCCGGCGGGACCGTGCTGGGTGGGCGCTACCGGTTGGAGTCCGTCGCCGGACGCGGCGGGATGGCCGAGGTCTGGCGGGCCCGCGACACCGTCCTCGACCGGGTCGTCGCCGTGAAGTGGTTCACCCCGGGCGCGGGCGACGTCGCCGCCCCGGCCCGTCAGCAGGCCGAGATGAAGTTGCTGGCCGGCTTCAACCACCCCGGCCTGGTCACCGTCTACGACGCCGGTGTGCAGGAGACCCCGATGGGGGACCGGCCGTACGTCGTCATGGAGTACGTCGACGGCCCCACCCTCGCGGCGCGGCTGGCCCGCGGCCCGATGCCGGTGCCGGCGGTCATCGCGCTCGGCTCCTCGGTGGCGGGGGCGCTCGCCTACGTGCACGAACGCGGGGTGGTGCACCGCGACATCAAGCCCGGCAACATCCTGCTCGAGGGCGGCGACGACGCCGGTCCGACCACGGTCAAGCTGGCGGACTTCGGCATCGCCCGCCTCGTCGACGACGCCCGTGTCACCAAGACCGGGATGACCGTCGGCACCGCGAGTTACCTCTCCCCGGAGCAGGTCCGCGGCGAGGAGATCACCCCGAAGAGCGACGTCTACTCCCTCGCGCTGGTGCTGCTCGAGGCGTTCACCGGCACCGTCGAGTTCCCCGGTTCGCCGGTCGAGGCGGCCGTCGCGCGGCTCAACCGTGACCCGGTGATCCCGGGGACGCTCGGGCCGGTGCTCGGCCCGCTGCTGGCGGCCATGACCGCCCGCGACCCGGGGTTGCGCCCGACCGCCCGGGAGGTCGTCGACCGTCTGGCGGGCACGACCGGCGCGGTGTCCGGGCCGGCGTCGTCGACCACCACGTACATCCCGGCGGGCGGCACCGCCGCCACCGCCTACATCCCGCCGACCGGCGGGGTGCCGCGGCCGATCGTGGCGAGCCTGCCGCCGGAACCCATGCCCCCGGTGCGCCCCCTGGCCGACGACGACCCCCTCGACCGCCCCGAGCGCGCGCCCCGTCCGATCTGGCCGTGGATCGTGGCGATCGCGCTGCTGATCATCATCGGCGCGGTCGTGGCCTTCGCCGTCACCAGCGGGGGAGGCGACGACCCGGCGGGCACCACCACGACCACCCCCGCCGCCACCACCTCGGCCCCGACGACCCCGAGTGCGACCACCACCGCCCCGTCGACGCCGAGCGACACCCCGACGCAGGAGACGTCCGAGGCGCCGACGACGGAACCGCCGACGACCGCGACGGCCACCGAGACGGTCACCGAGACCCCCACGAGCACGCCGCCGACGACGTCCACACCGCCGAGCACCCCGCCGACCACCCCGACGACCCCGACGAGCAGCCCGCCGACCTCACCGGCGGGGATCGGTGACGGCCCGGGTGCCGGTGGCGGCCCGGCCGGCGGCGGTGGCCCCGGTGCCGGCGGCGGCCCCGGCGGCGCCCGCGGGACCGCCACGAACTGACCTGGACCCACCCCGAGTACCGGCGCCGACCGGGCGGGACCACCGGCCCTGACGACCAGACGTGCAGTGTCTGGTCGTTCGACGACGTGCGGAACGACGAGACCCTGCACTTCTGTGAGTCGGGCGAGGCGGGCGCGGACGCGGGTGGTGGAGTCGGTCAGGCCCGGCGGGACCGCTGGTCGGCCAGGGCCGCCTCGTGGGCGAGCGCGGCCTTGGTCGGCGACAACGCGGTGTGCCGGGCGCCGGTGACGACGTCGCACAGCGCCCGGGCGAGCGGGTGGGCGGGCGCGAGGCCGAGCGGTCCGAACGCGCCGATGAGCATCGGCATCGCGGTCTCGGCCGCACCGACCGCGCTCACCGCGAGGTCGGCCGCCGCCGCCCGGGTCGTGGCGGTCGCGGCGTCGACCGCGTCGCGGGAACCGAGCGGGGCGATCGCCCCCTCCAGCAACGCCTCGGCCCGGTCCACCCGCCGCACCGCGCCGGAGACCGCCGCCCGCACGTCGGGTCGCTCCCACCGGGGTGCCGGACCCGCCGCGGCCGCGGCGACCGTGCGGGAGGCGGCCCGCGCCGTGCCGACCACCGCCGCGGCGAAGAACAGCGTCGCGAAGAACGGCAACGGTGCGGCCGAGCCCGCCGGTGGCAGCCGCCGCCAGCGCGTCGCGGGGACCCGCACCGACTGCAGGTGGGCGGTGTCGCCGCGGGCGCCGTTCAGTCCGAGCGCCTCCCAGGTGCGCTCGATGCGCACCTCGGCGACAGGGACGAGCACCCGGACCGGGGACGGGGCACCGGCCTCGTGCACGATGGCCGTGACCCAGTCCGCCTGGTCCAACCCGCTCGAGGGCGCCGCGACGGCGTCGACGACGAGGTCGGATCCCGACCGACGGCCGTGACCCGCGGGCGCGAGGGTGCCGGCCACCAGGACGTCGGGGCCGCGCCGCCAGATCTGCTCGCCGGCCGCCTCCGGGAACTCGACCACCGCGAGGTTGGTCACCGCCGCGACCGCGGCGAGCCAGCCCGCGTCGGCGTTCCACGCCGCGACGTCGGCGATGCGCCGGGCGGCGTCGGCGACGGTCCCGGGCGTCCCGCCGAACCGGGCGGGGACGAACACCCGCAGGGCGCCGGTCGAGCGCAGGGTGGCGACGTCGGCGGGCGTGAGCAGAGCGGCCTCGGTGGTGGCCGTCACCCGGTCACCGCGGCGAGCAGCACCGTGGGGTCGCCCTCGAACCAGAGGCAGTCCATCTCGAACCGGGCGACCCGCAAGCCGTCGGCCCCGTGCCGGACGCGGAAGGTCCAGCGGTTGCCCATGAGGGCGTGGCGGGTCCGCTCGGAGCGGGGGCCCTCGCCCGGGAGGAAGTGCTGCGCGAGCGCGTACGCGGTGACGACGAAGCCGTCGCCGTCGCGCTCGACGGCGACGTTCCCGACCAGGTGCATGGTGTCGAGGGGGCCGACCGCGCCGATCATCGACGGCACGACGGTGTCGCGTCCGGACAGCACCGGGAAGTCCAGCCCGATCCGGGTCGTGGCCGCGGTGAGGTCGACGACGACGTCGTCGGTGAGCAGGTCGGTCAGCAGGGCGGCGTCGCCGGTGTCGAGCGCGCGGGCCCAGGACAGCGGGATCTGCGGCAGGGCGGCGGAGTCGGCCGTCGAGTCGGTGGGTGCGACGGTGGTGGTGCTCATGGGGTGCTCCTGGTCCGTGGGGTGTTCGTCGGTGTTCGTGGGTGTTCGTGGGGTGTTCGCGGGAGTCCGGTGACCGGGTCGGTCGCGTGCCATCGACTGTGCTGCGCCCGCCGGGGGTCCGACCTCGGTGGAACCACGCACGTTTCCCGGACCGACTCCCGGGGCCCCCACGGGTGAACCTCCCCGCCGGCCGGGGTGGACGATGGTGGCGTGGACGGCGCGACCCAGGACCCCGCCGACGGCCGTCCCGTCGACCGGCTGGGGACGCTCGAGCCCGACACGCTCGGCGCGGTGCAGACGGTGGCCGCGCTCGGACACGTCGCCGTGCGCGACGTCCCCGCGGTGCCCGGCATCTCGACGGCCGCGGTGGACGCCGCGGTGCGGGCCGGAGTCCTCGTCCTCGTCGACGGGGAGCTACGCCCGGCCGACGACGACCTCGCCGCCGCCGCGCTGGACCGGCTCCCGACCGCGGAGCGCCGCGCCGTGCACCTGGCCCTCGCGGGGTCCGGTCTGCCGTTCCCCGATGCGGTGCGGCAACGCGATCTCGGTACCCCGGACGGTGTCGACGAGGCGCTCGCCGCCGACCTGGAGCGGGCCGCGGCGAGCGCGGAACAGGCGGGTCTGGTCGGCGCCGCGCTGGACCTCTGGGCGCGCGCGACGGCGCGGACGACCCCGGGCGCGGAAGCCCGTTCCGAGCGCGAACTGCGCCTCGCCGACCAGGCGTACGTGGGGGGCCGGTCCGAGCAGACGGTGTCGGTCCTGGAGGCGGTGGACTGGACGACGTTCTCCGCAGCGCAGGCCGAACGGGCGGCCCACCTGCTGACCGCGGCCGCCTACCGCACGGCCGGGATGCCGGCGGCCCGCCAGCGGGTGGAACGGGTCCGCGCCACCCTGCCCGCAGGACACCCGCACGGGGACGTCCTCGACACCTACCTGGTGATCGCCGGCGGGAACTTCGGTGAGATCCGCACCGGCCTGGAGCGGGCGATGACCCAGGTGCGGTCCGGCCGGTTCACGCCGTCGTTCCAGCACGTCGTCCTCGGCCGGTTGGTGTACGCGGAGGTCATGACCGGCGGCGGTCTCGACGAGGGGCTGCTCGCCGACATGGCGGCGCTCGAACCGCTCGCCGACGTCCGCCTCGACGACACCGCCGAAGCGCGCCGCGCCTTCTACGCCCACGTCGTCGACGAGCCGACGGTGAGCGCCCGCGCCCTGGAGGGCTTGCTGGTCCAGGCCGAACTGGCCGACGACGCCGCCCTCGAGGACCTGCTGGTCCACGCCGGCCAGGTGGACGTGCTGCTCGGCCGGTTCGCCTCGGCCCGCCGACGGCTGCAGCGGCGCGCCGCGTACTCCGGACGCCCCCCGGAGTCGCCGGCGGCGGTGCGGGCCACGGGCCACCTCGCCCTCGAGCTCGGCGACCACGACCAGGTGGTCCGGACCATCGGGCGGGTCTCGGCGTCCGGCGCCTCGCCGATGGGGCAGTTGTCACGCGCGGTGCTGCAGGGACTGCTCGTCGTGCAGGTCGGCGGACCGGCGTCGACCGTGGTCCGGACGTTGCAGGACGCCGTCCAGATCTCCGAGAGCCTCGGGATCCGCGAACCCGGCCGTCGCCTCTGGGTGGACGTCGACCTCGCCCGCGCCCACGTCGGCCGCGGGGACCACGACCGGGCCCGAGGGATCGCCGGGACGTTGCGGCGTCTCGCCGAGGGGACCGACCGTCAGCTGCCGGTGCTGCAGGCCGACCGGATCGAGGCGTGGCTCGCCGACGCCCAGGACCGACCGAACGACCGGACCGACCGCGCGCTGGGCGTGCTGCGCGCGGCCGAGCGCATGCAGTGGTTGCCGGAACGGGCGCGGGTGACCTCCGAGATGCTGCACCTGCTGCGCGAGGCCGAGGTCGACGACGCCCGGCGGGAGTGGGTGACACGCTCGGCGCGGACGGTGCTCGCCCTGCTGGAGGACGGCGTGGCCCGCAAGGCCCTCGCCCGGGACCTCGAGGTGTGGGAGCAGGCGGACCGGCAGGCGCTCACCCCCGCCGAGCGCCGCGTCACCGACGCGGTCGTCGCCGGGCTGAGCAACCGCGAGGTCGCGGAGAAGTTGTTCCTCAGCACCCGGACCGTCGAGTCCCACCTGCGCAACGTCTACCTCAAGCTCGGGGTGACCTCGCGCAGCCAGCTCGTGGCGCGCTTCGCGGGCACCCGCACCTGACCGCTTCCGGTCGTTTCCCGCGAGCGGCAGGGGAGGTCAGCCGCGCTCGGCGGCGACGGCCTCGAGGTTCTCCAACGTGCGGGGGAGTGACCGGGCGGCGGTGTCGGGGAACCCGCTGCGCCGGAGGAACCAGCGGGTGAGGGCGGGGCGGGCGTCCCACTGCTCGGTGACCCGGGTGCGAGCCTCGCCGAGCGGCTCGAAGGTGTAGCGCCAGCGGTGGCCGTTGAAGTGCCGCCAGGCGATGAGGCGTCCCTCCTCGAACTCCACCACGCGGTTCGTGATCCGGTACCTCGCCTTGATCTCCATGTCCATCGAGAACGTTGCACCCTGCGACAACCGCTCCGGGACGTCCCCGCGGGTCGACTTCACCGAGCGCTCGCCGTCCAGACGTGGGTGCATCGACGGGTCGGCCACGATGTCGAACAGCGCCTGCGCCGGCGCGGCGATCTCCCGGGTGGCGGTGACCAGGTACCGATCGGGCGAGATGGTCGCGGGCGTCATCGGCTGATGGTCGCAGAACCGGCCCCCGCTACCGTGAACGCATGGAGTCCTGGGCCGCCCCGGCCGTCCCCGAGCTGCCCGGTCACGCCCCCGCGCTGCGCCTGTTCGACAGTTCCCGCGGCACGGTCGTCGAGACCCACCCCGGCGCGCGGGCCGGTCTCTACGTCTGCGGCATCACGCCCTACGACGCCACCCACCTCGGCCACGCCGCGACCTACCTCGCGTTCGACCTCGTGGTGCGGGCGTGGCTCGACGCCGGGCACGAGGTGCTGTACGTCCAGAACGCGACCGACGTCGACGACCCGCTGCTGGAGCGGGCGAACGCCACCGGCGAGGACTGGGAAGCCCTCGCCCACCGCGAGATCGAGCTCTACCGCCGGGACATGACGGCCCTGCGCGTGGTCCCGCCGCAGCACTACGTCGGCGCCGTCGAGGCGATCCCGGAGATCGCTCCGGCCATCGTCGACCTGCTGGAGTCGGGCGCGGCCTACCGCCTGGACGACGGCACCGGCGACGTCTACTTCGCCGTCGCCTCGGATCCCACCTTCGGCGAGGAGTCGCGGCTGACCCGCGAGCAGATGCTGCCGCTGTTCGCCGAGCGCGGTGGCGACCCCGACCGCGCCGGCAAACGCGACCCGCTGGACTCGCTGCTGTGGCGCGGCGCCCGCGAGGGTGAGCCGTCCTGGGACGCCGACGGCCTGCCCGCCGGCCGGCCGGGCTGGCACATCGAGTGCACGGTCATCGCCATGAACCGGTTGGGGTTCGGTTTCGACGTGCAGGGCGGCGGCAGCGACCTGCTCTTCCCGCACCACGAGCACAGCGCCGCGCACGGGCAGGTCCTCTCCGGCAAGCACCCGTTCGCGCACGCCTACGTCCACACCGGGATGATCGGCCTGGACGGCGAGAAGATGAGCAAGTCACGGGGGAATCTCGTCTTCGTGTCCAAGCTGCTCCAGGGCGGCGTCGACCCGATGGCGATCCGGCTGGCCCTGCTCGACGGTCACTACCGCGCCGACCGCGAGTGGACGGGCGGTCGTCTTCCCGCCGCCGAACGCCGTCTCGAGCGCTGGCGTGCGGCGGTGTCCCTGCCCGCCGGACCCGAGGCCGACCCACTGCTGCGCGCCGTGCGCAATCGCCTCGCCGACGACCTCGACACCCCCGGCGCGATCGCCGACGTCGACGTCTGGGTCGACGCCGCCCTGGAGGGTCCCGGGGCGAGCCTCGGGGACGAGGCCGTCGCCGACGACCGTGCGCCCGCGCTCGTGCGCGCCCTCGTCGACGCCCGCCTGGGCATCGCGCTGTAGCGCTCGTCAGCTGGACTGGACCAGCTTGATCGTCCCGATCGAGGTGACCTTCCCGGGCGCGAGGTCCACGTCGACCTTCGAGCACTTCTCGGTGAAGCCCGGTGCGTCGACACACCAGGTCGCGGGACCGGCCGGGAGGCCGAACACCTTGAAGGTGCCGTCGCTCCGGACGCCGTGCCCGATCGGCGGGTTGATGACCGAGGTGTACTGCGTGTAGACCGAGACGCTGGCCCCGGGGACGGGGTCGGCGGTGTTCTTCGAGACCACCGTCCCCGCGAGCCCGGACCCCCGCGGGACCGTCGTGCCCGCCGAGCTGGTGCCACCCGGCTCGACGACCGTGCGGTCGAGGCAGATGCCGGCGTACCCGAACTTCGTGGCCGGCGTCCCGGTGTGGACCTCGCCGGGCCGGCCGAAGCAGACCCACCAGCCGTAGGCCGACACGGGGAGGCGGTAGTTGCCGTTGCTGTCGGTCGTCCGGTTCGCGGTGGGCAACGTGGACGAGTCGGGGAAGAAGTCCGGCCTGGTGCCCCAGACGGTCACCGGGAGACCACCCACGCCACGACCCGCGGAGTCGACGGCCCGACCCTTCAGCACGCCGGCCCGCGGCAAGGCGGCGTCGATGGTGCGACGGCCTCCGTCGGGGACGTCGACCACGGCGGCGCCGCTCGACAGCCAGCACAGGGGGGCCGAACCCTTGAAGCACACGTCGCCGTACCCGGTGGCCGAGGTGCCGCCGGTGGCCCCCGCTCCGGAGAACTGCAGGTTGTCGCCGGTGCCCGCGAGATCGCCGGTGAAGGCGTAGCGCCCGGCGGCGTTCGTCCGGGTGCTGCGGTCGATGCTCTGGCCCCCTCCACCGGGCCCGTTCCGGTGCACGAGCGCCACCTCGACGCCGGCGAGCGGTCGCCCGTCGGAGCCGGTGACCGTCCCGGTGAGGACGCCCGGAGCAGCCGCGGTCGCCGCGGGGGCGAACCCGACAGTCAGGGCGGTGAGCGCAACGGCCACACCGAGGACGGACACGCCCCGGACGGACGGGCGGAGGAGGGAGGCGTGAGGACGGGACATGCGGAGCCTCTCGGTCGGTGTCGGTGGGGCTGGAGCGGAGCGGTCAGCTGAGCGGGTCGAGCACGATCCGGCCGACGCCGACGGTGCGGAACTCCTCCACGTCGATCTGGCCGCTGTCGGGGTCGGTGTCACAGGAGTCGCGGAACCCGTCGGCGCTCACGCAGAGCTGGTCCGCGCCCGGGCGCAGCCGTCCGAACCGGAACGTGCCGTCCGCGGCGGTGGTCGTCTGCGGGAAGTCGATGAAGCTGTAGGGGCCGACCTTGACGCTGGCACCGGCAACCGGCCGGCCGGTGCGGTCGACGACCCGGCCCGTGACGGCCCCTCCGCCGGTCAGGGTGACCGACCGCGCGACGGTGCGCCCGGTGACGACCGTGACCCGGTCCGATCCCTGGCTCAGGCAGCCCCCGATGTAGCCGTCCCGGTTCGGGGTGGCCCGCACCGGGCGCGCCTGGCCGTAGCCGAAGCACACGGCGTAGCTGGTCCAGGGCGCGGCCCGCGCGAACACCACGTTCCCGTTGGTGTCGGTGGCACCGACCGCCGCCGCGAACGGGATCGGGAACGCGTCGGGACTCTGGTCGCTGCTGGTCGGGTAGAGGTAGACGTCCATCCCGCCGACGCCCCGGTGGAGGTCGTCCACCGCCCGCAGCTCCACCCTCCCCGCCCGGACGAGGGTGACGTCGACGCCGGTGACGGTCTGACCCGCCACGAGCGTGAACCCGCGGCCGGAGTCGATCTCGCACCACGGTGCACCGCGGTAGCACCGGTCGGCGTATCCGGTCGCCGACGTCCCACCCGTCGCCCCGGCTGCGTCGAACCGCACCGACACGCCACTGGTGGGGGAGATCCCTGTGATGCGGTACCGGCCGTCGGAGCCGGACCGGGTCTTCGCCACCGTCTCCACCCAATTGGGGCCGTTCTGGACCACGGCCGACACCGTGACGCCGCCGAGCGGGTTCCCCTCGGCACCGCGGACCGTCCCGCTGATGACGGCGGTCGTGGGCGCGGCGAGGGCGGCGGGGGCGGCCGTCAGGCCGAGGGCCGAGACCGCGGCAGCGACCGCGGCGACGCGGGCGGGCCGCAGACGGAGAAGTGGGGCGAGGCGCATGGGTGATCCCGTCCATCCGGAACATCGAGTGGCGTGACGTTAACGGCACGACCTCTCGTCTGGAAGAGATCAGGGCGAGGTCAGGGCGAATCCGTGTCCGCTACCGGCACAAGGGGGACGAACAGACCGGCGAGTGGGGTCTCAGCCCAGGAGACCGAGCGACGCCTTGAGCCGCAGCACCCGCAGGGCGGCGGCGCGGACCTTCGCCGCGAAGGCGGGCTCCGCCTGGGCCTTCGCCACGAGCGCGGCTGCGAGCGACGGCGCCTGACCCGGGGCGACGTCGAGCACCAGGTCACCGCCGGCGTCGACGAACCGGGTCGCGCGGTCACCGACCGGCACGTCCGCCACCGCCGTGGCGTTCCCGAGGTCGTCGGTGACCACGACCCCGCGGAAGCCCAACGTCGACCGCAGCAGACCACTGACGACGGTGGAGGAGAAGCAGGCCTGCTGGCGGCCGTCGATGCGGGTGTAGACGGCCGAGGACACCATGATCATCCCGATGCCGGCGCGGATCGCGGCGCGGAACGGCTGCAGGTACGGGTCGCTCGCGGTCGTCACGGTGTCGGTGACCCCGGCGTGCGTGTCGGTGTTCAGGTCGACCCGACCGAGCCCGGGGAAGTGCTTGCCGGTGGCCACCACCCCCGCGGCGGCGAGGCCGGTCGCCACCGCGACGCCGTGGGCCGAGACCGTCGCGGGGTCGTGGCCGAACTCCCGGTCGTAGCCGCCGATGGGCGGGTTGTCGGCGCCGACGGGGACGGTGTCGAGCACGGGGCCGAGGTCGACCCGCACCCCGGCCGCGGCCAGTTGCCGACCCCAGGTGGTGGCGTCGCCGTGCAGGGTCGCCGGGTCGATCCGACCCTGCTCGACGCCCGAGGGCAGGGTGTCGAACCCCGGCCCGGACAACACCTGCACCTGGCCGCCCTCCTGGTCGGTCGCGACCAGCAGTGGCACACCCGCGGGCGCAGCCGCCTGCAGCTGCGCGGTGAGGTCCGCGACGGCGTCGACGCCGTCGGTGCTGCGGCCGCCGAGGAACACGTTGCCGATCGCGGCCTCACGCAACGCGTCGAACGTCGCGCCGCTGTCGTTGCCGAACCGCAGCCCGGTCATGATCAACTGGCCCGCCTGCTCGCGTAGGTCGAGGCCCGCGAGGACCTGGGTGGCGCGGTCGGTCCCGCTCGGCGCCGCACTGCTCGGAGGTGCCGGTGCGGACGTCGGAGTCGTGGGCGCCGACGTGGTGGGTGTCGGCGACGGGGTGAGGCTCGTCGGGGGCGACGGCGTCGGGGTTGACGACGCGGCGCGACCACCGCCACCGCAGGCGGCCAGCACGGCCACGGTGGTCAGGACCACCAGCACGAACGGGACGGCCGCGCCACGGCCCGCCACCACCGAGCCGGGCCGGCGCGTCACGAGTTCGGGCCGGCGAACCCGCCCGGGCCGCGGTCGCCGCGGTCCCCCCGGTCACGGCGGCGCAGCCACCGCTCGAACTCGCGGGCGATGGTGTCGCCCGAGGTCTCGCGCATGCCGCCCTCGTCGTCGCGTTCCTCGAGGTTGCGGATGTACTCGGTGACCTCGTCGTCCTCGGCCGCCATCTCGTCGACGAGCTTCTGCCACTCCTCGGCCTGCTGCGGCAACGCCTCGAGCGGCACGGTGAGGTCGAGGACCTCCTCGACCGCGTGCAGCAACGCGATGGTGGCCTTCGGGTTCGGCGGCTGCGACACGTAGTGCGGCACCGACGCCCAGAACGAGACGGCGGGGACACCGGCAGTGACGAAGGCGTCCTGCAGGATCCCGAGGATCCCGGTGGCGCCCTCGTAGCGCGAGTGCTCCAGCCCGAACCGCGCGGCCGACTCGTTGTCGTAGCTGGAGCCGCTGACCTGCACCGGGCGGGTGTGCGGGGTGTCGGACAGCATCGCGCCGAGGTTGACGGCCATGTGGATCTGCAGGTCCGACACCACCTCGATGATCTCGTCGCAGAACCCGCGCCAGCGCATGTTCGGCTCGATGCCGCGCACCAGCACCAGGTCGTAGTCGGCGCCGGGCGGGCTGCAGTACGAGACCCGGGTGGTCGGCCAGGTGACCCGGCGGGTCACACCGTCGACCAGCGACACCGTCGGTCGGTTGACCTGGAAGTCGTAGTAGTCGTCGGGGTCGATCTCGAACAGCGGCGTCGCCTGCCAGACGAGCTCCAGGTGCTCGATCGCACCCGTCGCGGCGTCGCCGGCGTCGTTCCACCCCTCGAAGGCCGCGATCATCACCGGGTCCCGCAGGGCGGGGAACGCGATGTCACCCGACGCGTCGCCCACACCCGGGTCGTCGTCGCGGTCCGGACTCACCATGCCCCGAGCCTACGGACACCACCCACCGTGACCGGCTGCGAGGCCCCCGTGTCCGGTCTGGACAATGGACGACGTGCTGGCGGCCGTGCTGTTCGACATGGACGGCACCCTCGTCGACAGCGAGAAGGTCTGGGACGTCTCCCTGCTGCGGCTCGCGGACCACCTCGGCGGCGAGCTCACCCCGCAGTTGCGCGCCTCGTTGGTCGGCAGCAGCCTGCCCGCGACCATCGCGACCCTGCACGCGGCGTTCGGCGTGGCGGACTCGGTCGACCCGGCCACCAGCGCCGCGTACCTGCTCGACGAGACGGCCGTGCTGTTCCGCGAGGAGATCGAGTGGCGCCCGGGGGCCAAGGAGTTGCTCACGGAGCTCGACGCCGCCGGCGTGCCGATGGCCCTGGTGACCGCGACCGTCCGGCGGCTCACCGACCTGATCCTCGACGCCATCGGCCGTCACTGGTTCACCGCCACCGTCTGTGGTGACGAGGTCGAGCACCAGAAGCCCGCGCCCGACCCCTACCGGCGCGCCGCCGAACTGCTCGGCGCGAATCCGTTGCACTGTGCAGCGATCGAGGATTCCGAGAACGGCACACGGTCGGCGATGGCCGCGGGGTGCGCGACCCTCACGGTGCCCTGCGACGCTCCGGTCCCGGACGGCCCCGGCCGTCACTTCGCCACCTCGCTGACCGAGGTCGACCGGGCGTCGCTCGAGCGGCTGGTCGACGCCCACCTCGCCGCCCGCGGTTGACCCCGTGACGGTGGTGCGGTTGCGGCTGGTCTGCCTGCCCGACGCCACGGCGAGCGCCCTCGCGGTCCTGCAGGCGTCGCCGGGTCTCGCGTCGATGACCGTGCATCCCGGTGGTGCCGTGATCCCGCGCGGCGACGTCGTGACGGCCGACCTCGCCCGCGAGTCGCTCGATGCCGTCGTGGCCGGGCTGCACCGCCACGGGTGTGTCGACCGCGGCGAACTGTCCTGGGAACCGGTGGAGACCGCCGTGGGCGCGCTGGTCCGCGACGCCGAGATCCGGGCACCGGGCGAGGGTGTCGACGCGCTCGTGTGGGAGGAGCTCGCCGCCCGCACCGACGAGGACTCCCGTCTCTCACGGACGTATCTCGCGTTCATGGTCGCGGCGACGGTGCTCGCCGCCATCGGCGTGGTCACCGACTCGGTGGTCGCGGTGGTCGGGGCGATGGTCGTCGGTCCGGACTTCGGTCCGCTCGCCGGACTCGCGGTGGCGACGGTCCGACGAGACGCCCGGGCCGCACGTCGCTCGGGCGTCGCCGTGGTGGTCGGGTTCGTGGTGGCCATCGTCGTCACGGCCGCCTTCGTGCTGGCCCTGCGGGCGCTCGGGCTGGCTGATGTCGGTGACGTGCGCACCAGCGACCAGACCGAGTTCGTCTACCACCCCGGGTGGCTCTCCCTGGTCACCGCGCTCGTCGCCGGTGTGGTCGGCATGGTCGCGCTGACCTCGGGGAGGTCCGCGACGTTGCTCGGCGTGTTCATCTCGGTCACCACCATCCCGGCGGCGGGGTACATCGCCACGGCCCCGGTGTTCGGCTTCTGGTCGGCGGCCGCCGGGTCCCTCGGCCAGCTCGGCCTGAACCTGGTCGGCATCGAGGTCGCGGCCCTCGCGGTGCTGTGGGCCCGTAGCCGCTCCGCCCGCGCCCCCCGTGGCACCTGACGCGGCGCGAGGGGCGTGGGCCGGACCGTCCGGGGACGGGTTCTAGCGGGTGTCGGTCGCCCGCACCGTGATCTCGACGTCCGCGCCGAGGTAGAGCTGGGTGAGGACGTACACCGCGCCCGGCGGGATCGACGTCGACTCGTCGGTCGCGGCGGTCGCCGACGAGCCGACCAGCGCACACGACGAGTCCAGGAAGTACAGGTCGACGTCGTGCCCGAGCGTGGCCTCGGCGCCACCGGTACCGCTCACCGTCACCGTGTGCCGGCCGTCGCCGAAGCCCGCCGGCAACGTCGTGACCCAGCCGTCGAGCCCCTGCGAGGTCGGGGGAGCCGAGCACGACGACGTGAACTCGGTGCCGGTCACGCCGAACACGTTCGCGAGGCCGGTCGGGTCACCCGCCGCCGGGTTCGGTGCCGCGATCGTGCCGGTGTCCGTGAACGGCGGATCGGTGACCACGGTGCCGTTGCCGACGGGTCCGGACGCCCCGAACACCTCGACGTCCGCGACCTGGGCCTGGGTCGAGGTCTGCCCGAGCGTCGCGTCGACGACGAAGCGGACGTACGTCGCCTTGGTCGGCTTGGCCAGGCGGAACGTCGTGAAGTTCAGGTCCGGCGCGGTGGGGCGAGGCGCTCGGTAGCCGAACCGGCCCGCGAGCGCGTTCGACCACGACTTCCCGTCCCTGGAGGTCTGCACCCGGAAGGCCTTCACGGCGTCGAACCGCGAGGCGGTCGTGGCCTTGAACGCGCTGACCCGCACCGACGACACCGTGGCGGCCGTCGCGAGCTTCACCACGACCGTCCGCGGTCCCTGTTCGGCGATCGTCGTCTCGCTCGGCGCGGTCGACCAGGTCGAGGCCGCGGAGTCGTCGAAGGCGAACCGCGCGGGCGAACCCGGGTCCTCGCTGTTGGTGGAGACCACCGTCGCCCCGAGCGCGGTCGAGGCGAGGTTCGGTGCCAGTTCGATCCGCAGCGTCGGGTTCGCCCCCGCCACGACCGTGGCCCGGACGGTCTGCACCCCGAAGCCCGCGGCCTGGATCGTGACCGGGTAGGTCGCCGGGGTGGCGGTCACGGTGAGGCCGCCGGTGGTGCCGGTGCGTCCGAGTTGCGAGACCCGCGCCTCGAACTTGCCGAGGACGACCTTCGCGCCGACGACCGGCGCCGCGGTGGTCGCGTTGACCACGACGATCGGCAGCCGGCCGTTCGCGGACGCGGTCGGCACGTCGAACGCCGGGACGGGGTCGACGTCGTCACCGGTGCGGGAGATCGCGGAGAAGCCCGCGCCCCGCTTGGCGAAGACCCGCCAGATGAGCGCGGTGTCCTGCCCGGCGTAGCGGTCCAGATCGGCCGACAGGATGCCGTCACGTGCGTCGAGGAACGACGGGTCGGGTGCGGTGAGCGGCATGCCGTCGGTGACGATCCGCGCGGCGCGCTCGGCGCCGGCCGCCGCGCCGTACTTCGCCACCAGTGCCTTGCGCAGGTCCCAGAGCATCGCCGTCCAGATCTCGCCGTCGGCGTGCACCTCGGGGCCGGTGAGGTCGTAGCCGATGTCGCCGAACGTCAGGGGGTTCTGGTCGTAGTCCCAGTTGCGGATGCCGGTCACGGTGTTGCCCGTGACGTACTTGCCGACGACCGGCTTGGACTGCAGCCCGGCGTTGAACAGGTGGTTCAGCGCGTACCAGTCCGACCAGCCCTCACCCATCGAGCCGGCCTGCTGCGAGTTCAACGCCGAGCCGCCCGCGACGTACCGGGTCGAGAGCCCGTGGGTGTACTCGTGCTGGATGACCGAGGCGTCGAAGTCGCCGTCGGAGTACCCGCCCTCGAAGGAGTCGTCGATCGGCTCCCACAGGAACATGCCGCTCCACGGGGGGATGCCGTCGTCGAGCGTGAGCATGTAGGCGTTGTCACGGCCGGTGTACGTCGGTGCGCCGCCGGACGCCGCGCCCGCCTGCACGAGGCCGAGGACCGGGTCGCCGCCCATCCCGCCGGCCGTGCCGTTCGAGACCTGGAAGTTGCCGGCGGTCTCGGTGAAGCCGAGGCGGTAGTACTCGTCGTGGATGCGGTTGTGCTGGTAGAAGAGGTTGGTCGCCGCGGCGTCGACGTCGAGCGCGTACGACGGCGGGACGGTCTGCCCGCCGGTCGCCTTCCACTGGTTGGTGTAGGGCTGGTCGAAGTGACCCAGCGGGTCGACCGGACGCGGGCCCATGTCCGCGGGCACCAGGTAGTTCGACCAGTTGGCGTAGGTGTTCGCGTTGTTGCCGAGCGTGGTCACACCGGTGCCGAGCAGCCCGGTGGGATCGACCCAGCCGGCAGGTGACTCCGGGGTGGGACCGAACGAGCGGACCACCGGTGTGCCGCCCCGGGCCGCGCCCGGGTAGTTGTCGTAGACCGTGCCGTGGGGGTCGAACTCGTGCGCGACGGCCGAGGTCCGGAACAGTTCCGCTCCGGTCACGGCGTCGACGACGGTGTCCCAGGCCTGGTCGCCCGCCTTCACGAACAACACCCGGAACGCGGCCCGCGGGCCGGAAGCCGTTCCGAAGACGGCCTTCTTGACGTAGCTCCCGGCGAAGAACGGACCGGCGGCGAAGTGGGTGTAGCCGGCCACCCGGTCGACCACGGTGGGCACGAACGTGACCCCGGGCGCCAGCCGCTTCGACACGCCGAGCAGCACCGACGGCAGGGGCTTCGACCACGTGCCGCTCACTGTTGCACCAGGCAACGGATTGCCCGTGTACGACAGCACCCGGCCGTCGCGGGTGACCGCGACGTTGAGCCGACCGCCCTGGGCCGCGGTCACGCCCTGGTAGACCTGCGCGAACGTCACGACGTGGGTCCCGGTGACGGGCAGGGCGTGGTCGCGCACGACGGCGAGGGTGTCGACCTGCGCTCGGGTCAGACCGAGGGCGTCGGAGTGCGACCAGCTCCAGTCACGGGCCGTGTCGACCGCGGAACCCGACCTCGGTCCGGTGAGGTACCCGCTCGCGGCGCGGACGGATCGCAGCGTGCCGAGTTCCGGGTTCCAGGAGGCGCGCGTGCCCGTCGCGCCCGCGGCCGCCGCGGTGGCGAGCAGGCTCTGCAGCCCCGCGACGGCGGCCGCGGTCGGGGCCACGTGCGCGCCCCGCCGGACGTCGACGGTCGTGTCCGACGGCGGGGTCACGCCGTCGACCACGGCCGTCGCGGGCGGGGCGACGACGGTGACGGCGACCGCCACCCCGGCGGTGAGGACCGCACCGGTCACGGCGGCGAGCACCCGGCGGACGGTGCGACGGGGGGCGGGACGAGGGACGGACGAGGACACAGGCTGCTCCGGAGGGGACGGTCCAGTGGGGGAGGGCGTGACGACGCGGCGCTGCGTGGTGTGCCCGTGGCAACGAGCGATTCACGGGTGGGACACGCCCGGTTCTGATCTCCTCCTGATCTTGCGTTGACCTTGCGGATCGACTCACGCGCACCACACGACTCTCCCGGCACGGCGGACGAACCGGACTCCCCTTCGGTACCAAGACCCGTTTGCAAAGAGACCTGTGCAAAGAGTTCTTTGCACGCTACGGTGGCCACCATGGCCGACGCACCACGTTCCGAGGACCGCACCCCGCCGAGCGGCGAGGTCCGGGTCGACGTCACCAACCTGCGCGGCGTCGCGCACCCGGTGCGGCTGCGCGCGCTGGGGCTGCTGCGGCGCAACGGGCCGGCCACCGCGTCCCAGCTCGCGTCCCAGATGGGGGAGTCGAGCGGGTCGTTGAGCTACCACCTGCGCCAGCTGGCCGCGCACGGTTTCGTCGTCGACGACGAACGTGAGAGCACCGGCCGCGAGCGGTGGTGGCGGGCGGTGCACCGCAGCAGCCGGTACGACGACACCGAGTTCACCCCCGACGAGCGCATCGTCGGTACCGAGTACCTGCGGGTGGTCGGGCAGGTGTACGCCGACCGGATCCGGCGCTTCGCCGACCACTGGGACACCCTCGACGACGAGGTCGGGCCGGGATACGGCCAGGCCGCCACGATGTCGGACTGGATCCTGCAGCTCTCCCCGGAGCGGGCGCTCGAACTCCGGAAGGCCGTCGAGGACCTCATCGGCTCCTACCGCGACACCCCGGACACCGGCGAGGACGTCCTGCCCGTCTCGGCGCTGTTCGTGCTCACCCCCGGACGCAACGCGTGAGCGGGGGGCGGGGCGGCCTGGTCGGCCTCTTCACCGCGGACGGCATCTCGACGCTCGGTACCCGGATGTCGGCGCTGGCCGTGCCGTGGTTCGTGCTGGTCACGACCGGCAGCGGCACCGCGGCGGGGGTCGCGGCGTTCGCCGAACTGCTCCCGTACGTCACGGCCCAGGCGCTCGGCGGCCCCGCGATCGACCGGCTCGGCGCGTGGCGGACCCGGATCGTCGCCGACCTGGTCGCGGCGGTCGGCGTCGCGCTGGTCCCCCTGCTGTGGGCCGTCGGCTCGCTGCCGTTCGGTGGCCTGTGCGCGGTGCTCGCCGTGGTCGGGGTCGCCCGGGGCTTCGGCGACACGGCGGGCTACGTCCTGCTCCCCGGACTCGTCGACACCGCCGGCACCCCGATGGCCCGCGCGACGGGCCTGCACGACGGCGTGCGACGGATCGCGCAGCTGACCGGCGCCCCCGTGGCCGGCGCGCTCATCGCGGTGACCTCGGCGCCCGCGGTGCTCGTGATCGACGCCATCAGCTTCGCCGCCGCCGCGCTGGTCGTGCTGTCGACCGTGCCGCGGTCGGCCCAGCCGGAGCGCGCGCCGCGGCCCGCCGCACCCGTCGCCTCACCGGTACGGACCTACACCCGCGAGTTGACCGAGGGCTTCCGCTTCCTCGGCGGCGACCGGTTGCTCCTCGGCATCGCGGTGATGGTCACGGTGACGAACATGATCGACCAGGCGTGGGGCTCGGTGCTGTCGCCGGTGTGGGCGCGCGACGTCGCGGGCAGCCCCGTCGCGCTCGGACTGATCGCGTTCGTCTTCGGGCTGTCCGCC
The DNA here is from genome assembly GCF_054456675.1 of Jatrophihabitans sp. YIM 134969. Taxonomy (NCBI): domain Bacteria; kingdom Bacillati; phylum Actinomycetota; class Actinomycetes; order Jatrophihabitantales; family Jatrophihabitantaceae; genus Jatrophihabitans; species Jatrophihabitans sp. YIM 134969. The sequence continues at coordinate 41,108 of NZ_JBTJEQ010000026.1, read as the reverse complement.
GTGCTGGGCAACGCCCTGGCCGCCTGGCTCGGACCGCGCCTTCCCGGGCGGCTCACCTTCGGCGTGGGGTTCCTGCTCTGCGGGGCGCCGCGACTGGTGGCGTTGGCCCTCGCCACCACGATCTCGCCCGTGCTCGTCGTCGTGGCGATCGGTGGGGCCGGCGCCGGGGTGCTGAACCCGATCCTCGGCGCGGCCGAGTTCGAGCGGGTGCCCCGGGAGCTGCAGGCACGCGTGCTGGGCGCGACGAACGCGGTCGCGTGGGTCGGGATGCCGTTCGGCGGGCTGCTCGCCGGGCTCGGGGTCGACCACGTCGGGCTGGTGCCGACGCTGTGGACCGCGGCCGCCCTCTACTTCGTGACGACGCTGGCGCCGTTCGTGTTCCCGGTCTGGAGGGAGCTGGACCGGCCGTCCACACCCGCGCCCGAACCCGCACCGGAGCCCGCGGTGGCGGTCGGCTCGGAGAACTCGCCCGGGGTGGGGTCGGTGTTCTCGGGGTAGGGCGGCGGCGTCCCACCCCACGCCGGGCACAGGTCCCGGAACGAGCACCACCCGCACTGGAACCCGCGGTGCGGCCGGAAGTCCCCGCTCGAGGCGGCCTGCTCGATGGCCGCACCGATCGCCGTGAGCGTGCGCCCGAACGCCTCGAGCTCGGGGGCGTCGGGGGAGTAGCGCAGCGTGTCGCCGTCGGCGAGGTAGACCAGCTGCAACACCGAGGGGACGACGCCGCGCAGCTTCCAGAGCACGAGCGCGTAGAACTTCATCTGGAACAGGGCTCGCGCCTCGAACGCGGCGCGGGGTGACGCCCCGGTCTTGTAGTCCACGATCCGGATCTCGCCGGCGGGGGAGACGTCGATGCGGTCGACGATGCCGCGCAGCAGCAGGCCGTCGTTCTCGACCTGGACCCGTTCCTCCCGCGCGGCGGGCTCGATCCGGGTCGGGTCCTCGAGCCGGAACCAGGTGGCGAGCAGGTCGGCCGCGGAGGCGAGCCAGGCGTGCAGCTGCGCCTCGCCCGAGCCCGGCACCTCGGGCAGGTCCAGTTCCGCGGCCAGCTGCACCGCGATCGGCGTCTCGGCCGCGGGCGGGGCGAACAACGCGGCCAGCCCGGGTTCGCGGGCCAACTGGTCGGCCCACGCGGGTTCCAGCAGCGCCTGGGCCGCGGCGAGCGTGCGGTCCGGAGCCGGGAGGTCGAACAGCCGCTCGAGGACGCTGTGCACCAGCGTCCCGCGCGCCGCCGCGGGCGACGGCGTCTCGGGGAGGTGGTCGACGGTGCGGAAGCGGAACAGCAACGGGCAGGACTTGAAGTCCGCGGCCCGCGACGGCGAGAGCGACAGCAGCCGCCTGCCCTCGCGCACCGCCCCGTCGTCCGTCGACACGAGGGTCACGGTAGGCGGGACCACCGACACGGCCGCCGCCCCGAACCGGTCACGGCCGTCCGGACGCCGTCCGTAGGCTCGCCGTGTGCCGAAGTCCCGCGAGCGTCAGCCGACCTCGCGCGGGCTGCTGCCGGTCGGGCGGTTCTTCGGCGTGCCGCTGTACTTCGCGCCGTCGTGGCTGCTCATCGCCGCGTTCATCACGCTCACCTACGCCCAGATCATCGACCAGAACGTCGACGACCTGGCTCCGGGGCTCGCGTACCTGCTGGCGTTCGGCTACGCCGTCCTGCTGGCGGTCAGCATCCTGTTGCACGAGCTCGGGCACGTCGCGGTGAGCCTCGCCCTGGGCAACCCGGTGCGCCGGGTGACGATCTTCCTGCTGGGCGGGATCTCGGAGATCGAGCGCGAACCCCAACGCCCCCGGGACGAGTTCCTGGTGTCGATCGCGGGTCCGCTGGTCTCGATCGTGCTGTCGGCGCTGTGCTGGGTGGGCTTCCACTTCTCGGCCGCCGGCACGATCGCCGCGGTGACCTTCGGGCTGCTCACGGTGAGCAACGCCGTCGTCGGCGTCTTCAACCTGCTGCCCGGGCTGCCGCTCGACGGCGGCCGGGTCGTGCGGGCCGGCGTCTGGGCGGCCACCGGGAAACGGCTCGGCGCCACGGTCGTCGCGGCGTGGGCCGGGCGCATCGTCGCGGTCGGCTTCGTCGTGCTCGTGGTCGTGCTGACCCGGGACGCCTTCAGCGTGCCGACCTTCGTGCTCTCGCTGCTGCTCGCGGGCTTCATCTGGGTCGGCGCCGGGCAGTCGCTGCGGGTGGCGCAGGTGCAGGCCCGGGTGCCGGGCGTGCGGGTCGTCGACCTCGTCCGGCCGGCCGTCGCGGTGGGCACCGCCACGCCCGTGTCGGAGGCGCTGCGCCAGGCGTGGGACACCGGCGCACGCGGCGTGGTCGTCCTCGGCCCGGACGGCCGTCCGGCCGCCCTCGTCTCGGAGGCGCGCACCGCTGCGGTGCCCGTCGACCGCCGGCCGTGGACCGCCGTCACCGACGTCGCCGTGGCCCTCCACCCCGGGCTGGTCCTGCCCGAGACCCTCGAAGGAGAGACGTTGTTGCACGCGGTCCAGGCCAGTCCCGCCGAGGAGTACCTCGTGGTGCGGGTCGACGGCTCCACGGTGGGGGTGCTCGCCGCGGCCGACGTCGCGGCGCGGCTGCAGGCAGGAGCGGGCCGGTGAGCGCGCGACCGGAGGGCATCTTCGCCGAGGGTGACCGGGTGCAGCTCTCGGACCCCAAGGGCCGGCTGCACACCGTCACCCTGCAGGCGGGGGCGATGTTCCACACCCACCGCGGGATGATCGCCCACGACGACCTGATCGGCGCGCCCGACGGCAGCGTCGTCACCTCGACCCGCGCCACGCAGTACCTCGCCCTGCGGCCGCTGCTCTCGGACTTCGTGCTGTCGATGCCGCGCGGTGCGGCCGTCATCTACCCCAAGGACGTCGCCCAGGTCCTGGTGTGGGGTGACATCTACCCCGGCGCGACCGTGCTCGAGGCGGGCGCGGGCTCGGGGTCGCTGACCTGCTCGCTGCTGCGGGCGGTCGGGCCGGAGGGGCGGGTGCTGTCGTACGAGCGCCGCGAGGACCACGCCGAGGTGGCGGTCGCGAACGTCACGACGTTCCACGGTGAGGTGCCGCCGAACTGGGAGCTGCGGATCGCGCCGGTCGAGGACCACCCCGAGGGCGAGACCGTCGACCGGGTCGTGCTCGACATGCTCACCCCGTGGGAGGCCCTGCCGACCGTGGCCGCCGCGCTGCGTCCGGGTGGGGTGTTCGTGGGCTACGTGACCACCACCACCCAGCTCTCGCGCCTGGTCGAGGCCATCCGGACGATCGGCGGGTTCACCGAGCCGCACGCCTGGGAGAACCTGCTGCGTGACTGGCAGGCCGAGGACCTCGCCGTGCGTCCGGCGCACCGCATGGTGGGTCACACCGCGTTCCTGGTCAGTGCCCGGCGGCTGGCCCCGGGCGTGCTCGCGCCGCCCCGCAAACGGCGTCCGAGCACGACGGTCAACAGCCCGGAGGAGTGACGCCGCGCGTCACGAGTGTGTTTCCCGCCGTGTTCGACACGAGCCCGGACGAGGTCCGTGTGTAGGGTGACATCTCGCGGAAGTGAACGTCCGGAGGTGCCCAGAATGGCAACCGAGCACGACGAATTCGCCCGTCGGGGCGGCAGTGGACACGATGCTGCCGACGCGCAGCACCGGCTCGCGTACCTCGAGCAGGAGATCGAACTGCTGCGCGCGCGTGCGGCCGAGTCGCCGCGCCACCTGCGGCTGCTCGAGGAGCGGCTCGCCGAGGCCCAGGCCAAGGTCGCGGGCCTGTCCGACCGCAACGAGCGCCTCACCGACACCCTCCGGGAAGCCCGCGACCAGATGGTCGCGCTCAAGGAGGAGATCGACCGGCTCGGGCAACCGCCGTCGGGCTACGGCGTCTTCCTCGAACGTTTCGAGGACGACACCGTCGACATCTTCACCGGCGGCCGCAAGCTGCGCGTGGCGGTCTCGCCCGAGGTCGATCTCGACGCCGTCGGCCGCGGCCAGGAGGTCATGCTCAACGAGGCGATGAACGTGGTCGCCGCGCGCGGCCACGAACGTGTGGGTGAGGTCGTCGTCCTCAAGGAGGTCATGGAGAGCGGCGACCGCGCGCTCGTCGTCGGCCACACCGACGAGGAACGCATCGTCTTCCTCTCCGACCAGCTCATGGGCGGGCGGCTGCGCGCCGGCGACTCGCTCATGATCGAGACGCGGAGCTCCTACGCCTACGAGCGGGTGCCCAAGAGCGAGGTCGAGGAACTCGTCCTCGAAGAGGTCCCCGACATCGACTACTCCGACATCGGCGGGCTCTCCAGCCAGATCGAGGCCATCCGCGACGCCGTCGAGCTGCCGTTCCTGCACGCCGACCTGTTCGTCGAGCACCAGCTGCGCCCGCCGAAGGGGATCCTGCTGTACGGCCCGCCCGGCTGCGGCAAGACGCTCATCGCCAAGGCCGTCGCGAACTCACTGGCCAAGCAGGTGGCGAAGGTGCGCGGCGAGGAGAGCGGGCGGTCGTTCTTCCTCAACATCAAGGGCCCGGAGCTGCTCAACAAGTACGTCGGTGAGACCGAGCGTCACATCCGCCTGGTGTTCCAACGGGCGCGGGAGAAGGCGTCCGAGGGCACGCCGGTCATCGTGTTCTTCGACGAGATGGACTCGATCTTCCGCACGCGCGGGTCGGGGGTGTCGTCCGACGTCGAGAACACGATCGTGCCGCAGTTGCTGAGCGAGATCGACGGTGTCGAGACCCTCGAGAACGTCATCGTCATCGGCGCCTCGAACCGCGAGGACATGATCGACCCGGCGATCCTGCGCCCGGGCCGACTCGACGTGAAGATCAAGATCGAGCGCCCCGACGCCGAGGCCGCCCGCGACATCTTCAGCAAGTACATCCTGCCGGGCCTGCCGATCCACGCCGAGGACCTCGCCGAGCACGGCGGCGACGCCGACGCCACGGTCGCCGGGATGATCCAGCACACCGTGGAGCGGATGTACACCGAGTCCGAGGAGAACCGCTTCCTCGAGGTCACCTACGCCAACGGTGACAAGGAGACCTTGTACTTCAAGGACTTCAACTCCGGCGCGATGATCCAGAACATCGTCGACCGGGCCAAGAAGATGGCCATCAAGGACCTGCTCGAGACCGGCCAGCGCGGCGTGCGCGTCCAGCACCTCATGGCCGCGTGCGTCGACGAGTTCCGCGAGAACGAGGACCTGCCGAACACCACCAACCCCGACGACTGGGCGCGGATCTCCGGCAAGAAGGGCGAGCGGATCGTCTACATCCGCACGCTCATCACCGGCGGCAAGACCGGCGACAGCGGCCGTTCGATCGACACCGTCAGCAACACCGGCCAGTACCTGTAGCCCCCGCACGCGACCCCGACGGGCGCGCGCCCCGGATCCGTACGGGGTGCGCGCCCGTCGTCGTGTCGGTGCCCGAACCCGGTGGAAACCGTGCGTCACGGCGGTCCGACGACCTTCCGGACCACCCGGACAGGGGCCTTGCTTTTCTGTCAAGTGCCGGTGAAGATTCGCCGCGCCGCCCTGTTCGGGGCCCGGAGGTCCGCTGCACTCGGAACCCGGTCGCCGTGGTCGGACTCTGCCGACCGCTGCCCCGGGGGACCTCTTGCCCGCTCTGCTCCGTCTGACCCGTGTGCTGCCCGCTGGACGCCGGCGCGTCACCGCGATCGGGGCCGTGGTCGCCGTCGTGGCGGGCGTGGTCACCGCCGTCGCCGCCACCGGGACGGCCGGGGCGGCCGTCACGCCGAGCGCGCTGGCGTTCACCACCCAGCCGGGCGACGGCGCCCCCGGCACGGCCCTCGCGGCCCAACCGGTCGTCACCACCACCGACGCGAACGGCGCGAAGGTCGCCTCGAACGCCACGGTCACCCTCACGCTCACCGGCCCCAACGGCGGCGCGCTGCCCCGGACCGCGTCGCTCGGCTGCACCGCGAAGAGCCTCGCCGCCTCCGACGGCGTCGCGACGTTCGCGGCCTGCAAGGTCGACCGCGGCGGGGTGTTCACCCTCACCGCCGTCGACACCGTCGACAACCTCAAGGTCGTCAGCGCGAGCTTCTTCGTCTCCGGCCCGGCCGCACTGACGTTCTCCACCGCCCCCGGCGGCGGCACCGCGGGCGCGGTCTGGGCGCGTCAGCCCGAGGTGACCGTGGTCGACGGCAAGGGCGCCACCGTGCCCGGCGCGACCGGCGCGATCGCGCTCGGCGTCACCGCCGGCACCGGCGCCGCCGGGGCCGCGCTCACCTGCACCAACCGCAGCGTGACGCCCACCAGCGGCGTCGCCACCTTCGCCGGCTGCAAGGTCGACCGGTCGGCCACCGGCTACACCCTCACCGCCGTCGACGCGACCAACCTGCTCTCGGCCACCAGCGCCGCGTTCACCGTGACCTCCGGCCCCGCCGCGGCCCTCGCCTTCACGACGCCGCCGACCGACACCGCGGGCGGTGCGGCGTTCCCGCGCTCCCCGGTGGTCACGGTCCGCGACGCCGCGGGCAACACCGCGGTCGGCAACACCGACCAGGTCACGCTGGCGCTCGCGGCCGGCACCGGCACGGCCGGCGCCACGCTCACCTGCGCCGCCGTCCGGGCGGTCGACGGTGTCGCGACGTTCCCCGCGTGCTCGGTCGACCGGGCGGGCCGCGACTACGTCCTGGTCGCCACCGACTCGGCGTCGGGCCTCACGGTCCGCAGCGCACCGTTCGCCGTCGGGTCCGGCGACGCCACCGGCCTCCGGTTCACGACCCAGCCCGGCGGTGGTTCCGGTGGCGCGGCCTTCGCGACCCAGCCCGCCGTCGCCCTCACCGACGCCGGTGGCAACGCCGTCCCGGGGGCCGTCTCGCTGTCGATCGTCGCCGGCACCGGGGCGGCGGGCGCCACGCTCACCTGCGCCGCCAACCCGACCGCTGCCGTGGCGGGTCCCGCCGCCTTCGCCGGCTGCGCGGTGTCCACCACCGGCACCGGCTACAAGCTGCGGGCGACCTCGGGGGCGTTGACCGCCGACAGCGCGGCCTTCGACGTCGCCGCGGGCGGCGTCGACCACCTCGCGTTCCAGACGTCGCCGGGCGACGGCACCGGCGGCACGGCGCTGTCCACCCAGCCGGTCGTCGCCGTCGGCGACGCCGGCGGCAACCCGGCCGCGGGCACCGTCACCCTCGCGATCGCCGAGGGCACCGGCACGCCCGGCGCCACGCTCACCTGCCCCGACGGCCCCACCGCGAGCAGTGGCGGCCTCGCCACCTTCGCGGGGTGCTCGGTCGACCGGACCGGTACGGGTTACCGCCTGGTCGCGACCTCGGGCACCGCGCGGGTGCAGAGCGCACCGTTCGACGTGAGCGTCGGGCCGGTCTCCCGTCTCGCCTTCACGACGTCGCCCGGCGGCGGCACCGGCGGCACCGCCTGGTCGACCCAGCCCACGGTGACGGTGCAGGACGCGGGCGGGAACACCGTCGCGACCGCGACCCCGACGATCGACCTGGCCGTCGTCGACGGCACCGGCAGCGGCGCACTGACCTGCACCGCGACCTCCCTGCCCGCGGTGCGCGGCGTCGCCCGCTTCGCCGGCTGCGCGATCGACCGCACCGCCTCGGCCTACCGGGTGCGGGCGAGCGCTGGCGGCCGCACGGTCACCAGCGAGCCGTTCGCGGTCGCCGCCGGACCGGTCGCCGCGCTGGTGTTCTCCGGCCAGCCCGGCGGATCGACCGCGGGCACCGCGGCCGCGGCCCAGCCCGCCGTCACGGCGGTCGACGCCGGCGGCAACCCGGTCGCCGCCCCGGGCCCGGTGACCCTCGCCCTCACGGCGGGAACCGGCGCGGGCGGCACGTTGGCGTGCGCGGCGAACCCACTGGGGGCCGCCCCCACCGCCGCGTTCTCGAACTGCCGGGTCTCCGGTGCGGGCGGCGGCTACACGCTCACGGCGACGTCCGGGACGCTGCGGGTCGAGAGCGCCCCGTTCGACGTCCTGCTCGCCAGCCAGGTGCCGCTCGGTGTCGCACCGACCGGCGTCGCCCCCGGTCAGACGTTCGGGGGCCGCGGGGTCGCGGTCAACCCGACCACCGTCGCCGACGGCGTCAACACGGGGACCGGCGCGCTCACCACGTCGGCCTCGGACCTCACGGTCGCGGGCATCGGGGTGCCGTTCCAGCTCGTGCGGACCTACACCTCGGCCGACACGACCGGAGGCGTGTTCGGCCCCGGCTGGACCTCGCTGTTCGACGCGAACGTCACCGTCGCCGCCGACCGCCGCACCGCCACCGTGCGCGACGTCGACGGTCAGCAGGTCGTCTTCACCGCGCGCCTGGGTCTCGGCGGGGTCGCCGGCTGGGTCGCACCGCCCTCGGCCCGCGCGTCGCTGACGTGTCTGCTGGTCAGCTGCACGGTCACCCGGTACGACGGCAGCTCGTTCACCACCACCAACGGCCGGGTCACCTCCCTCAGCGCGGTCAGCGGGCAGGGTCTGCGGCTCGCGTGGTTCCGCGACAAGGTCGTCGTCACGCTCACCACGACCGCCCGCACGCCGGTGGTCGTCACGGCCTCGCTCGACACCACCGGCCGGATCACGGCCGTGGCCTCGGCGACCCGGCGGGTGGCGTACGCGTACACCGGCGGTCTGCTCACCGGCGTCACCGACGTGCGCGGCAACCGCACCACCCTCGCCTACACCGGCGGCCGGCTGAGCCAGGTGACCGACCCGTTGGGGCACGCACGCCTGACCGCCTCGTACGACGCCGGCGGGCGGGTCGTCGCCACCACCCAGCCGGGCAGCACCCGGCACGTCGACACCACGTTCGACTGGTCGCCCGGCGTGAGCCGCCGGCACCCGCTGGTCGCGGTCCAGGGCACCGCGCAGCGCGTCACGGCGGTCGACGAGTACAGCGGGCTCGCGTTGGTGCGCCAGACCAACGAGGTCGGCGCGATCCGGCGGTACTCGTACGACGCCCGCGCCAACCTCGTCGCCGTGCAGGACCCGGCGGGGTGGGTGCAGCAGCTGAGCTACGACGCCGGCGACAACCTGGTCAAGACGGTCTCGCCGCTGTCGTCGACCACGGCCGTCGTGGAGACCAGCAGCTACGACGGCGCCCACCGGCCGTTGACGCGGACCGACGCCGGCGGCAACACCACGCGGTACCAGTACATCGGCAACACGTTGCTCGGTTTCGTGGCCCCGCCGGGCGTCCCGCTCGGCCAGGGCAGCAAGCTCCGGTACGACCTGCTCGGCCAGCTCGTCGAACTCACCGACCCGATCGGACGCGAGGTCTACCGGTACGACGCCGCGGGCAACCGCACCTCAGTGCAACGGTTCGACCAGCGCGGCACGCCGCAGAACGGCAACGGCACGCTCGCGACGTTCGACGAGGCGGGCAACCAGCTCACGTCCGTCGACCCCCGCGGCAACCTGGCCACGGTCGACCCCGCCTTCCGGACGACGTGGACCTACGACGCCGCCGGCAACCGCACCTCGCAGGCGCTGCCGGGCAAGGGCACGACGACCACGGCGTACGACGCCGCGGGCACCGTCACGAGCGTCACCGACCCGTCGGGCACGACGTCGTACGCGTGGGACGAGGCGTCGCTGACGCTGACCACGACCGCGCCGTCCGGCACGACCACGCAGACCTTCGACGCGTCCGGTCACCTGCTCGCGCAGACCGCGGCGGCGACCAAGCGCAGCACGGTGCACCAGTACGACGCGGCCGGCCGCGAGATCGCGACGACCGACCCGGCCGGGGTCACCTCGAGCTACACCTACGACGTCGACAGCCAGGTGACCCGGGCCGCCGACACGCAGGGCAACGAGGTGTTGACGCAGTTCGACGCGCTGGACCGGCCGGTCCGCACCGTCGAGAACGGCGTGACGACCAAGCGCAGCAGCTACGACGCGCTCGGGCACGAGACCGCCTCGTACGACGCGGCCGGTGCGCTGACCCGCACGACCTACGACGCGCACGGGATGATCACGTCGGTCGCCACGGCGGCGGGCACGATCACGCACCGCTACGACCCGACGTCGGACCTGCTGCTCCAGACGGTCGACGCCAAGGGCGGCAGCACCACGTTCACCTACGACGGCGCGGGCCGCCGCACCTCGCAGAGCCGGGCCGGGCAGACCACGACCTACGGCTACGACGCCGCCGGCAACGTCATCCGCACCACCGACCCGGACGCCCGCACCACCGTCACCACCTACGACGCCGCCGACCACGTCACCAGGAAGGTGTCGAGCCAGCCGGGCCAACCGAGTGTCACGGTGCAACAGTCCTTCGACGCCGCGGGTCGCCGCACGCAGCTCGTCGACGCCGAGGGCACGCACACGTACGGCTACGACGCGCGTGGCAACCTCGTGCGGGCGGACGTCGCGGGTGGCACGTTCGCCTACGACTACGGCACGCCCGGGCAGGTGCGCGAGACCTACCCCGACGGCACCGTCCTCACCTACGCCCTCGACGACTCCGGCAACCTCATGAGCGTCGAGACCGGCGCAGCGGGCACCGCGTCCCACGTCAAGGCGTCCTACGTCCGCGACGCCGACCGGCGCGCCACCGCGATCGCGTTCTCCAACGGCGTGCTCGAGAGCCGGACCTACGACGCCGCGGGCCGGGTCCTCGACCAGCAACGCCGCAACGGCACCGGCGCGCTCTCCGACGACACGTTCACCTACGACGGCCAGGGCAACCGGCTGAGCCAGCGCAGCACCGCGCTGGGCACCACGACGGCCAACCGCTACGGGTACGACGCCACCGGACGGCTCACGTCGTTCCAGACCGCGAGCGGCCCCGGCACCCTGACCGGCGGCATCGCCCCGACCCCGGCCGTCACCGCGCCCGCCTCCCCGGGCGACGACGAGACGACGGTGGCGGGCGACGCCGACGTCACCCCGGCGTTCGGGGTCTCGACCGCGGTGGACCCCGCGACCGGGCGGCTGACGACGTTGCGTTACGACGGCGCCGGCAACCGCCTGTCCAGCACGACGGGTGGGGCGACGACGGCCGCGAGCTACGACGCCGCCGACCGGCAGGCCACCGCGACCGGCCCGGGGGCGGTCGTGACCCGCTACGACCGCGCGGGCAACGTCACCCAGCTCGGCGCCACGACGTTCACCTACGACGCCGCCGCGCGGCTGGCCTCGGCGACGACCGCCGGCAAGACCGTCACGTACACCTACGACGGTGACGGCAACCGCACGTCGAAGACCGTCGGCGGTGCCACCACCCGGTTCGTCTGGGACGCGTTCGGCGACCTGCCGCAGCTCGCCCTCGAACGCACCGGCGGCGGCGACCTCGTGCGCCGTTACGTCAACGGCGACGGCCCGGTCGCGATGCAGACCCCGGGTGCGACCTTCTTCTTCCACCTCGACCCGGTGGGCAGTGTCGACGGCCTCACGGACGCGAGCGGCGCGCTCGTCGCGAGCTACTCCTACGACGGTTTCGGCAACGTCACCACCTCGGGCGCGAACCCGCCCGCGAACCCGCTGCTGTTCCAGGGGCAGTACCGCGACGCCGACACCGGCCTCTACTACATGCGGGCCCGCTGGTACGACCCGCGCTCGGGCCGGTTCACCCAGCGCGACCCGCTGGAGCGGCAGATCGGCCGGCCGGGGGAGTCGGCGTACGTGTTCGCCGCGAACAACCCGACCGTCAACACCGACCCGACGGGCCAGACCGAGGTGCCGGCCGCGGTGTACGGCGGCCACCGCGACGAAGCGACGAACGCCACGGCAACGGCCAAGCTCGGCACCACCGGCCTCACCCTCGGTGTCAAGGCCGTCGCCAAGTTCGGCGGCTACGCGGCCGCGGCACAGAAGGCCGCCGCGAGCGGTGCGGGAACGGCCGCCCAGGGCGCGTCGCGGGCCGCCCAGATCGGCAAGGGCCTCGCGGTCGCCGCCAAGGGTCTCGCCATCGCGGGCATCGCGCTGCAACTCGCCGTCGCGGTGTCGGACTGCCTGGAGCCCGACGTCTCCCGGTGCGTCGGCGCGGTCGTCGGTGTGGCGGTCAACATCGGTTTCACCATCCTGTGTTCGTTCGTCACCTCCGGCGTCGGATCGGCCGCGTGTGCCATCGCGGGCGCGGTCATCGGCATCGGCCTGCAGTACGTCATCACCGAGTTCGGGCCTGACATCGCCGCCGGCTTCGTCGTCGGCGCCACCTGGCTCGCCGACGGCGTGGTGTCCGTCGCGAGCGACGTCGCCGTGGCCCTGTCCGACGCCTACGACGCCGCCTCGACGTTCGTCACCGAGGTGGGCGGAGCGATCGTCGCCGGGTTGTCGGAGGCGACGACCGCGATCGCCAGCGGGTTCGACGACGCCCTGCGCACGCTGACCGACGCGGGCTACGCCGCCGCCGAACTCGCCGACGTGCTCGCCCACACCTTCGAGCAGGGCTTCGACGACGCCGTCGCGGGCCTGGTCGGGCTCGGCTACTCCATCGCCGACATCGCCGAGTCCGCCGCCGAGGTGTTCTCGGCCGCGGCCGACGAGGTGGCGTCCGCGCTGCGCCAGGGCTTCGCCTACACCGCGCTGCAGGTCGCCGGAGCCATCGCGCAGGTCTACGACCTCGCGGCGGCCGAGACCGCGAAGGTGCTGCAGGAGGTCGGGTACGCCGTCGACGAGGTCGCGGGCGTGCTGTCGTCGACCTACCACCTGGTGGCCGCGCAGGCGGCCGCCGTGCTCGACGAGATCGGGTACGGGTTCGGCCAGGTCGCGGGTGCGCTGCAGACGGTGTTCGCCCAGACCGACGCGGCGGTCGCGGGCCTGCTCAAGCAGGTCGGCGCCCTCGGCACCGAGGTCGCCACCGCGCTGCGGGACTTCTACGGCGACCTCGACGACGCCGCCGCGGCCGCCCTCGACGCCGCCGCGTACACCGTCGACCAGATCGCCGGCGCCCTGAAGTCGGCGTACGCGACGACGGCCGCCGCGGTGGTCGGGATCCTCGACGACCTCGGGGCGACCGCGGTGTCGATCGCCGGGGCGTTGCAGTCGACCTACGCGGTGGTGGCCACCCAGGCGGCGCTGCTGCTGAAGGAGGTCGGGTTCGTCGTCACCGACGTCGCGGACGCGCTGGTCTCGGCGTACTCCACCGCGGCCAATGCCACGGCCACGGCGCTCCGGGCCGTCGGCTACGCCGTCACCGAGGTCGCCCAGGCGCTGGAGACCACGTTCTCTCAGGCGGCGGCCGCGGCGGCCGGGGTGCTGCGCGACATCGGGTACGGCGCGGTCGCGATCGGTGAGGCGCTGAAGACCACGTTCGACCAGGCCGCGGCGGGTGCCGCCGCCGTGCTGCAGGGCATCGGCTACGGGGTCGGCGAGGTGACCGGCGCCCTGCGCGACGCGTTCACCCTCGCCGCCGCGCAAGCGGCCGACGCGCTGCGGTCGGTCTTCTCCGTCAACGCGGTCGCGGGTGCGCTGTCCACGGTCTACGCCCAGTCGGCCCAGCAGGTCGCCCAGATCTTCCGCGGCCTCGGGTACGCCGCCTCGGAGATCGCCTCGGTGCTGCGCGACGCCTTCGGGCAGGCCGCCGCGACGGTGGCTGGGGTCCTGAAGGCCATCGGCGTCGGTGCGGCGGAGATCGCCTCGACGTTGCAGAACACCTTCAACCAGGCGGTGGCCGACGTCGCGAACGTGCTGTCCTCGATCGGGTTCAACAACGACACGATCAACGCGATCGGCGGGGCGTTCGCGAGCTTCGGCCAGGACGTGGCCGACTGCTTCACGAGCTTCTTCACCGACTGCTGACGGCCGAGGACTGCTAGACCTGGAGCGTGGGGCGACGGCTGGGCGTGGCGGCGGCGCTGGTCGGTGACCGGCTGCTGCCCGGCGACGTGACGGTGGCCGACGGCCGGGTCGAGGCGGTGGGGCTCGCATCGGCCGGCCGTACCGGTCTGGCGGTGCCGGGCCTGGTCGACCTGCAGGTCAACGGCTACGTGGGGGTCGACGTCGCCGGTGCCACGCCGGACGGACTGCGAGTGCTGCGCCGTGCCCTGGCGCGGGACGGGGTGACGGCCTTCGCGCCGACGGTGGTCACCGGCCCGTTCGCCGCAACGTCGGCCGCACTGGCGACCGTTGCACAGTGCATCGACGAAGCCGGTTCGGCGCGCGTGCTGGGGGTGCACCTCGAGGGACCGTGGCTCGCGCCCGAACGGCTGGGGATCCACCCGGCCGCGCACCGCCGCGACCCGGAGGGCGACGCGGCCTTGCTGGAGCGGTACCTGACGGCCGGGCCGGTGCGGATCGTGACCCTCGCGCCGGAGCGACCCGGTGCGGCCGCGTTCGTCGAGCGGTTGGTCGCAGCGGGCGTCGTGGTTTTGCTCGGGCACAGCGACGCCACCGTCGACCAGGCACGCGCGGCCTTCACCCTCGGGGCGGCCGGGGTCACCCACCTGTTCAACGCCATGGCCCCGTGGCACCACCGGGCACCCGGGCTCGCCGGGGGCGGACTCGCGCACCGCGGCGCCGTGCTGACCGTCATCGCCGACGGCCACCACCTCGCCCCCGAGGTGCTGGCCACCGCGTTCGCCGCCGCGCCCGGTCGGGTCGGGCTCGTCACCGACGCCACGGCCGCGGCCGGGATGCCGGACGGCGCGTACGTCCTCGGCGAGGTGCCGGTCACGGTGACGGGCGGCGTGGTCCGCGGCGCCGACGGCATCCTCGCCGGCAGCGCCGCCACGCTCGTCGGGTGCGTGCGGCACACGGTCGCCGCGGGCGTCGACCTCACCGTCGCCCTCACCGCCGCGACCCGCGTGCCCGCCGACCTGGTCGGGCGCCCCGACCTCGGCCGTCTCCACCCCGGCGCCCCCGCCGACGTCGTGGTGCTCGACGACGCCCTCGAGGTGACGTCGGTGCTCATCGGAGGCGCGCCCGTTCCCGATCACTGATCGGATCCGAGCGCCATGTCGCGAAGAACCGATCACTGATCGCGGGCGGTTGTCCACAGATCGCGACGTGCCGAGGCGAGAGGTGTCTCCAGCCGCCAGGGTGGCGGGATGCCGTTCGACGTCGTCGTCACCCACGACCCGCGGGTGCGGACGGGGGTGGCCACGACGGCCGGGCTGCTGGCGGCGGGGATCAGCCGGGCCGACGTCGCGACCGGCCTGCGCAGCCGCCGGTGGCAACGGCTCGGGCGCGCCGTCGTCCTGCACAACGGCCGCCCGACCGACCGCCAGTGGCTCGAGATCATGCTCATCAACGCGGGCCGTCGGTCGGCTGTCACCTCGTACACCGCGTTGGCGTTCGGCGGGCTGCGGGGCTGGCGGCGGTCGGCGTGGCACGTCGCCGTGCCGGTCGGGACGTCGGTGCGGCAGGTCCCCGGCGCGCAGGTGGTGGTCCACCGGGTCGTCGCCTGGGCGGAGGTCGAACGCGCGCCGCGGCAACCCCGCGTGCACGCCGTGGCCCCGGCGGCCGTCCTCGCGGCGAGCGGTGAGGAGTCCGTGCGGTCGGCGTGCGGGCTCCTGGCCGCGGTGGTCCAGCAGCGGTTGGCGAGACCCGCGCGCCTGATGGACCTGGTCGTGGCCACACCGAACCTGCGGCACCGGGCCGCGCTGATCGCGGCGCTGCACGACATCGGCATGGGCGCCGAGGCACTGTCGGAGATCGACTTCGCCCGGCTGTGCCGGCGCGCTGGCCTGCTCGAGCCCGTCCGGCAGGCGGTCCGGGTCCAGCCCGACGGCCGCCGGCGCTACCTCGACGTCGAGTGGCGCCGCCCCGACGGCACGCCGCTGGTCGCCGAGATCGACGGTGCGCTGCACCTGCGTCCCGAGAACTGGTGGGACGACCAGTTCCGTCAGAACGAGGTCGTCATCGGACGCGGCACCGTGCTCCGGTTCCCGGCCGTCGCCGTCCGGACCGGCGACCCGCTCGTCGTCGACCAGCTGGTGCGGGCGGGTGTACCGCGTCGGCATCACTGATCGATTCCTCGCGACATGTCGCCACGGATCGATCACTGATCGGCACGGTGTGCGGCGCGCCGACCCGTAGCCTGGGCACCGTGACGGTGCAGCGGGTCATGGGCGTCGAGGTCGAGTACGGCGTGGCCCTGGCCGGGAACGGCGCGGCCAACCAGATGCTGCTGTCCAGCCAGGTCGTCAACGCCTACGCGTCGACGTTGCCGGCGGGGCGGAGCAGGCGGGCGGCGTGGGACTTCGAGGAGGAGTCGCCGCTGCGTGACGCCCGCGGGTTCGACCTCACCCAGGGCGCGCGGACGGCCGTCATGGCCGAGTTCGTCGAGGCCGAGGAGGACGCGGGGATGGCCAACGTCATCCTCCCGAACGGCGCGCGCCTCTACGTCGACCACGCCCACCCCGAGTTCTCCACGCCCGAGGTCACCAACCCCCTCGACGCCGTCCGCTTCGACAAGGCGGGGGAGCGGGTGATGGCCCGCGCGGCCGACCTCGCGAGCGCCGCGCCCGGCAGCCAGGGCCGGATCAACCTCTACAAGAACAACACCGACAACAAGGGCGCGAGCTACGGCGCCCACGAGAACTACCTCATGGCCCGGTCGACGCCCTTCGCGGCGATCGTGCGCCACCTCATCCCGTTCTTCGTCTCGCGCCAGGTCGTCACCGGCGCCGGCCGCGTCGGCATCGGGCAGGACGGCCGCACCCCCGGCTTCCAGATCAGCCAGCGCGCGGACTTCTTCGAGGTCGAGGTCGGGCTCGAGACCACGCTCAAGCGCCCACTGGTCAACACCCGCGACGAGCCCCACGCCGACGCCGACCGCTACCGCCGCCTGCACGTCATCATCGGCGACGCCAACCTGGCCGAGATCTCCACGTTCCTCAAGGTCGGCACCACCAGCCTGGTGCTGGCCATGATCGAGGCCGACTTCCTCACGAACGACCTCGCGGTGCAGAACTCCGTGCGCGAACTGCACGAGGTCTCCCACGACCCCGGCCTCACCCACGCGGTCACGCTCGCCGACGGCCGCACCATGACCGCGCTCGACCTGCAGGGCGAGTACCTGGAGCGGGCCCGCAAGTTCGTCGACGACCGGCTGGGTTCGGACGCCGACGCCCAGACCGTCGACGTCCTCGACCGGTGGGAATCGGTGCTGACCCGACTGGCCGACGACCCGATGCTGCTCGCGGGTGAGCTCGACTGGCCCGCGAAGTTGCGCCTCCTGCAGGGCTACCGCGACCGCGACGGCCTGGAGTGGGACAACCCGCGCCTCGCCGCGGTCGACCTGCAGTACGCCGACGTCCGTCCCGACAAGGGCCTCTACAACCGGCTCGTGGCGGCCGGCCGGATGACCACGCTGCTGGACCCGGCGGTGTCCGTCACGGCCGTCGACACCCCGCCCGACGACACCCGCGCCTACTTCCGCGGCGAGTGCCTCAAGCGGTACGGCAACGCGGTCGCGGCGGCGAGCTGGGACTCCGTCATCTTCGACGTCGGCCGCGACTCGCTCGTGCGGGTGCCGATGCTCGAACCGCTGCGCGGCAGCCGCGCGCACGTCGGGGAGTTGCTCGACCGCTGCCCGACCGCCGCCTCGCTCATCGACGCCCTGGTCGGTCCCCGGCCGTGACGGCCGAGATGGCCTTCGACGTCGTCCTGCAGGCGGGTGGGCCGTCGGGTCGCAACCTGATGATCGAGCTGCCGAGCGACCCCAAACCGGTGTTCGGTACCGCCCGCGCCAAGGTCACCGCGCAGCTCGACGACCACCCGCCGTTCGCCACCACCCTCGCGGTGATGGGCGGCAAGAACCTGTTCGGGCTGAGTCAGGACCGCATCGCCGCCCTCGGCGTGACCGCGGGCCAGACCGTCCACGTGCGCCTCGTCCACGACGCCTCCTCGCGAGAGGTCGAGGTGCCCGCGGAACTGGCCGCCGGGTTCGCCTCCGACACCGAAGCCCGCGCCGCGTTCGACGCGCTCACCGCGTCGCAGAGGAAGGAGTTCTGCCGGTGGGTGGGGGAGGCCAAGCAGCAGACGACGCGGGACACCCGCGCGACGACCGCCGTCATCCGGCTGCGGGAGGGCCACCGCACACCCCGCTGACGGGCGACGGTCGGACCCGCTGACTAGGGTTGCTGACAGCCGTCGTCGAGGCGCACCGGGAGGACCCATGGCAACGCACGAGAGCGGGCAGTCGCGTGCTTCGCGCAGCGACAAGGACGAGGACGTCGACACCCCGGACGCGCCGGACGCCGCCGCGCCCGAGGGCACGGAACGCCGCGAGAAGCTCGGTGAGGACGTCGACGCCCTGCTCGACGAGATCGACGACGTCCTGGAGACCAACGCGGAGGACTTCGTGAAGTCGTTCGTGCAGAAGGGCGGTCAGTGAACCTCCCCGACCCCACGGGCGTCAGCGGGCTCACCCACCGGTCGTCGTTCGCCGACTTCCTCGAGACCAGCGCTCCCGAACTGCTCCCGCACAACCGCTCGTCCTCGCAGCCGACCACGGCCGGCACCGGCGTCGCGGGCGGGAACCTCGCTCCGCACGGCACGACCATCGTCGCGGCCCAGTACGCCGAAGGTGTGCTGATCGCCGGCGACCGCCGCGCCACGATGGGCAACATGATCGCCCAGCGCGACATCGAGAAGGTCTTCGCGACCGACACCCACAGCGCCGTCGGGATCGCCGGCACCGCGGGGCTCGCCATCGAGCTGGTCCGTCTGTTCCAGGTGGAACTCGAGCACTACGAGAAGATCGAGGGCACCGCGCTCACCATCGAGGGCAAGGCCAACCGGCTGGCCACGATGATCCGCGGCAACCTCGGCCTCGCCATGCAGGGCCTCGCCAGCGTGCCGTTGTTCGTCGGGTACGACACCGACGTCACCGACCCCGCCCACGCCGGACGCATCTTCAGCTACGACGTCACCGGCGGGCGCTACCCCGAGCTGTACTACGAGTCGATCGGGTCGGGCTCGGTGTTCGCCCGTGGTTCGCTGAAGAAGACCTGGCGGGCCGGGCTGTCCGAGGCCGACGCCGTGCGCGTGGCCGTCGAGGCCCTCTGGGACGCCGCCGACGACGACTCCGCCACCGGCGGCCCGGACCAGGTCCGCGGCATCTACCCGGTCGTGCTGCTGGTGACCGCCGACGGCGTGCGCCGGGTCGACGAGCCGACGCTCGCCGGCATCGTCACCACGGTGGTCGCCGACCGCTCCGCGCGGCCCGGGTCGTAAGGGAGCCATCGAAGATGAGCATGCCGTTCTACGCCTCGGCCGAGCAGATCATGCGCGACCGCTCGGAGTACGCCCGCAAGGGCATCGCCCGCGGCCGCAGTGTCGTCGTGTCCACCTACGCCGACGGCGTCCTGTTCGTCGCCGAGAACGCCAGCCCCGCGCTGCACAAGGTCAGCGAGATCTACGACCGCATCGGGTTCGCGGCCGTCGGCCGGTACAGCGAGTTCGAGAACCTCCGCGTCGCGGGCATCCGCCTCGCCGACCTGCGCGGGTACTCCTACGACCGCCGCGACGTCACGGCGCGGGCCCTCGCCAACGCGTACGCCCAGACCCTCGGCTCGATCTTCACCGAGCAGCAGAAGCCCTACGAGGTCGAGGTCTGCGTGGCCGAGGTCGGGGCGACGGCTGAGACCGACCAGCTCTACCGCCTCGCCTACGACGGCACCATCGCCGACGAACGTTCCTTCGTCGTCATGGGCGGGCAGGCCGAGGCGCTCACGTCCCACCTGCGCGAGAACTACCAGCCCGCGCTGCCGCTCGAGCAGGCCCTGCCGATCTCGGTCCACGCACTCGGCAGCGTCGGATCCACCGAGGGCCAGCGTGAACTCCCGGCGTCCCAGCTCGAGGTCGCGGTGCTCGACCGCAACCGCGGCCCGCGCACCTTCCGCCGCATCACCGGCGCGATCCTCTCGGATCTGTTGCCCGATGCAACACCGGGTGACGTCCCGGCCGAGACGGACGGCCCCGGCGTCGACACCCCGCCGACGGAAGCGAGCGGCTAACGACGTCCGGCCGGGCGACCCGGCGCGCCAACCTCGCGCTGCTCGTCCTGCTGCCCGCGGCCGTCCTCACCGGGTTCGGC
Organism: Jatrophihabitans sp. YIM 134969; assembly: GCF_054456675.1. Taxonomy (NCBI): domain Bacteria; kingdom Bacillati; phylum Actinomycetota; class Actinomycetes; order Jatrophihabitantales; family Jatrophihabitantaceae; genus Jatrophihabitans; species Jatrophihabitans sp. YIM 134969. Next base: position 21,166 of record NZ_JBTJEQ010000026.1, on the reverse strand, counting down.
TGCTTCCTCGTCGCCACCGGTGGGCTGACAACCGTCGTCGTCGTCCACGGCGTCGTGGGGGTCGCGATCGTCGCGCTCGTGCCGTGGAAGCAGATCGCGGTGCGGCGCGGGTTGCGTCGCCGCCGGCCCGATGTCGTGGTGTCGGTGCTGCTCGGCGTCGCGGTGATCGTCGCGCTCGCCACGGGTTTCGCCCACAGCACCGGCCTGTTGCGCACGACGCCGGTGGTGAGCGCGATGCAGGTGCACGTCGGCGCCGCGCTGGTCGCGCTGGTGCCCTTCGGCTGGCACGCGCTGCGGCGCCGCCAACGGGCGCGGGTCACCGACCTGTCGCGGCGCAACCTGCTGCTGGGCGCGGGTGTGGTGGCCGGGGCGGGCGTGGCTTACGCTGCGCTCGGTGGGCTCGGCGCGCTGCTGGGCCTGCCCGGCGCCGAGCGTCGGGGGACCGGCTCGTTCGACCGCGGTTCCGGTGACCCGTCGGCCCTGCCCGCCACGATCTGGCTGTTCGACCGGGTTCCCGACATCGACCCCGACGCGTGGACGGTCGCGGTGACCAGCGGTGGCGACACCCGGCGGTGGAGCCTCGCCGATCTGCCGGCACCGAGCGTCGAGCGCGACGTCCTGCTCGACTGCACCAGTGGGTGGTACTCGACGCAGCGGTGGAGCGGCGTCCCGCTGGCGGCGTTGCTGCCGGACGGCGCGACCGGTGCGGTGGAGGTGCGCAGCGCGACGGGGTACCGCCGACTGCTGCCGCTCACCGACGACCTGCTGCTCGCCACCACGCTCGGTGGCCGCCCGCTCGACGCCGGTCACGGTGCACCGGTGCGCCTCGTGGTGCCCGGCCGCCGCGGGTTCCACTGGGTGAAGTGGGTGGTCGCGGTGGAGCACCACCCGGACCGGCCGTGGTGGGTGCAGCTGCCGCTGCCGCTCGGGTAGCGGCCGGGCCTCAGGTCGAGGCGGGCCAGCTGACGGTCGCGACCTGGCCGCCGACGACCTCGACCGTCAGGTCGACCTCGCCGCGGTACGGACGCAGCGACAGCTCGTAGGCGCCCTCGACCAGGTCGCCGAAGACCGCCGTCGGCACGAGCCGATCGCCCATCGGCCGCGGCACGACGCCGACGTGCGGCGGGGTGCCCGGCGGGTGGTGGTGGCCGGCGTGGAAGTCGCCCGCGTGGCCGTGGTCGTCGTGCGCGTGGTCGTCGTGCGCGTGGTCGTGGTGGTCGTGGTCGTCGTCGGGCCCGTGCGCGTGGTCGTGCTCCGGCGCGTCCGCGTACCGGCCGCCCGGTCCGCGGCTGCCGGCCGGGACGATCTCGATCTCGCGGCCGGTCAGGTCCTCCGGGCAGGTGACGACAACGGCGCCGATGTCGCCGCCGATGTCGAGGACGACGGCGGTCCCCTGTCCCGCGTGGGGGTTCTCCGCGGAGCCGGCAGCGTAGGCGTCGGTCATGACGACAACGTAACGCGGCGACGCGTGTCCGACGTGGCGATGATCTGCCACCACGGGCGTCAGTCCCGCCTACAGTGAAGCGGTGGAGCGACGGATCTACGGCCTCGAGAACGAGTACGGGGTCACCTGCACGTTCCGGGGTCAGCGGCGACTGAGCCCCGACGAGGTGGCGCGGTACCTCTTCCGCCGCGTGGTGTCGTGGGGGCGCTCGTCCAACGTGTTCCTGCGCAACGGCGCCCGCCTCTACCTCGACGTCGGCTCGCACCCGGAGTACGCCACGCCCGAGTGCGACTCGCTCACCGAACTCGTGACCCACGACAAGGCGGGGGAGCGGATCCTCGAGGGCCTCGTGGTCGACGCCGAACGCCGCCTGCACGACGAAGGCATCACCGGCGACATCTACCTGTTCAAGAACAACACCGACTCGGCCGGCAACTCCTACGGCTGCCACGAGAACTACCTCGTGGCCCGGCACGGCGAGTTCGGCCGGCTGGCGGACGTCCTCATCCCGTTCCTCGTCACCCGTCAGCTCATCTGCGGCGCGGGCAAGGTGCTGCAGACCCCGCGCGGCGCGGTGTACTGCGTGAGTCAGCGCGCCGAACACATCTGGGAGGGCGTCTCGTCGGCGACCACCCGGTCCCGGCCGATCATCAACACCCGCGACGAGCCGCACGCCGACGCCGAGAAGTACCGGCGGCTGCACGTCATCGTCGGCGACAGCAACATGAACGAGTCGACGACGCTGCTCAAGGTCGGCAGCGCCCACCTGGTGCTGCAGATGATCGAGGAGGGCGTGACCTTCCGCGACCTCACGCTGGAGAACCCGATCCGCGCGATCCGCGAGATCAGCCACGACCTCACCGGGTCCAAGCCGGTCCGGCTGGCGTCGGGACGCACCGCGAGCGCCCTGGAGATCCAGCGGGAGTACCACTCGCGCGCCACCGACCACGTCGCCGCGCGCGGCTCGTCCGACCCGGTGACCAAGCGGGTGCTGGAGTTGTGGGGCCGCACCCTCGACGCCGTCGAGAAGCAGGACCTCACGCTCATCGACCGCGAGATCGACTGGGCCAGCAAGCTCACCATGATCCAGCGCTACCAGGCCAAGCACGACCTGCCGTTGAGCTCACCGCGCATCGCGCAACTCGACCTCGCCTACCACGACATCACCCGCAGCCGCGGCCTGTACTACCTGCTGCAGCGACGCGGTGCGGTCGACCGCGTGGTCACCGACCCGTTGGTGTTCGAGGCCAAGAACGTGCCGCCGCAGACGACCCGCGCGAAGCTGCGGGGCGACTTCATCAAGAAGGCGCAGGAACGCCGCCGCGACTTCACGGTCGACTGGGTGCACCTCAAGCTCAACGACCAGGCGCAGCGCACGGTCCTGTGCAAGGACCCGTTCCGCAACGTCGACGAGCGGGTGGACAAGCTCATCGCGTCGATGTGAGACCGGCGCGGATGTGTGTCAGGCTGCCCGCCGTGACCGCACCCGCTGACATCACCGACATCGCCGTGACCGGCGATCCGTCGCGCGCCCGTGACACCGTGGCCGAGGCCCTCGCCGCCCAGGGGTTCACCCTCACGTGGACCGACGACTGGAACGGTGTGGCCACCCGCGGCAGCAAGAAGAAGCAGATGCTGCTGGGCGCGTTCGCGCAGTACTTCGAGGTCGGCATCGCCGTGTTCGGCGTCGACGGCGGCTCGGTCGTGCGGCTCACCCGGCCGTCGGCCGGCGTGTCCGGTGGCCTGGCCGGACGTCAGCGCGCGGTCAACCAGTTCGGCAAGCTCGGCAAGGACATGCGCCAGACCTTCGCCGCTGCGGGCGTGCTCCGCGAGGGCTGACGCCGGGTCCGTGCAGGCACCCGAGGGTCACAGCCCCACGGCGCGCAGCAACGTGTCCGGGGCGCGGCCGGGCGCCGGGTCGACGAGCACGAACCGGGCGCCGACCTCCATGGCCGCGCCGTCGTTGACCGCGCTGTCGCCGACCATGACGACGTCCTCACCCCGCAGGCCGAGGTCGGCGCACGCCAGCTCGAAGATCGCCCGGTCGGGCTTCATGACGCCGCGTTCGTCCGAGAGCACCAGCGTCGTGAACAGGTGGTCGACGCCGTAGCCCGCGAGCACCGGACGCGGGTCCCAGCCGATGTTGCTGAGCAGCGCGACCGGGACCGATGCATCGTGCAACCGTTGCAGCACCTCGACCGTGTCGGGGTAGGGGTGCCACGCGCCGACCTGCAGCCCGCGCTCGTACAACCGGTGAGCCTGCTCGCGCGTGAGGCCCGCGCGTTCCGCGAGCCCCGAGTAGGCCCGGCGGTGCAGGTCGGCGGACAGGTCCCGGCGGTGCCAGGCGTCGGCGAGGTCGTCCGGCAGGTCGGGGGCGTGGCCCGCGCCGTTGATGCCGCCCCGGCGGGCGATCTCGGCGGCGAGGGGCGCGTACACCGGACCGAGCGCCTCGCGCACGGCGGTCTCGGCGTCCTCGATCCAGAACAGCGTGCCGGTGAAGTCGAACAGCACGCCACGGGGCAGGTCGGTCACAACCGCCGAGCCTGCCACGGTGGCGCGATGTCGGAGGGATCCGGCAGGGTCGAGACATGGCCTTCGAGTTCCAGGTGACGTTCGACAGTGCCGACCCGGCGGCGCTCGCCGCGTTCTGGGTGGAGGTGCTGCACTACGTGCCCGACTCGCCCCCCGAGGGGTTCGCGAGCTGGGAGGCCGCGCTCGACGCGTGGGGCGTCCCGCCGGAGCACCGCAACGACCGGTCCGCGATCGTCGACCCCGAGGGTCGCGGGCCGCGGATCTTCATCCAGAAGGTCCCGGAGGGCAAGACGGCCAAGAACCGCGTCCACCTCGACGTCCGGGCCGCGCCCGGTCTCGAGGGGGCCGCGCGCGATGCCGCCCTCGACGCCGAGTTCGACCGGCTGGTGGCGCTCGGGGCCACGCTGCTGCAGCGACTCGAACCCGACGACGACAACGGGTTGTGCATCGTCATGCGCGACCCGGAGGGCAACGAGTTCTGCCTCGACTGACGCGCCACATCTCCGCGACGACAGGGGTCGGAGTTCGCGGTTCGGCCGCCGTCACCCGCGAATTCGGACCCCAGTCGTGTGGGACCCACCGACAGGACGCGGTCTACCGCACCAGAGAGGCCGCGTGGCGTCCGGCGGCGGCGGCGGCGAGGAAGTACCAGGTGTCCGCGCCGAGGCCGCGCCCCATCGTCGACAGCGACGCCCCGCCCGGGCGCAGGTCGGCGTCGACCGCGGCCAGGGCGGCGGCGAGGCCGTCGACCGAGGTGGTGACGATCCGGTGCGTTCTGGCGAGAGGTTCCAGCTGCGACGCCACCAGGGCGGCGAGCTCGTCCGGCATCCCCTCCGGCACGACCAGGTCGGCGGGACGCAACGCCACCCGGCCGAACGCGGTGAGCGAGTGGTGGGAGACGCCCTGGTGCCGCGGGCGGGGATCACCGGTCGACAGGCGCAACGCCCCGACCGGGCGGCCGCCGAGGACCGCGACGGCGTTCACGGCGTCACCGGCCGCCACGCCCGAGAACCCCCAGGTCGTCCCCGTGCCGAGGTTGCCCGGGCCCTGCGACACGACGACCACGTCGGCCTCCAGCACGATCCGCGCGGCCTGCAACGCGCTGTGCAGCGACACGCACTCGAGCGTGCCGCCGAACGCCTGCCCGCAGGTGACCGTGCCGACCAGCCGCGGACCGAGGGCGGGGACGGTGCGCGAGAACGCGATCGGCAGCGTGCCGCCGTCGGTCATGACGTAGACGACCCGGGCGCCCGGCCGGGCGTCGAGGACACCCGCCACGACTGCCGGCAGCGCCGAGTGCAGGTCGGCGACGACGACCGGCAGCCCGCCGAGGTCGACGTCGTCGCGCAGCCGGTCGTGGTGCGGCGAGTCCTGCTCGTCGGCGCCCTGCACCGCGACCTGCAGCGGGAGGTACCGCGCCTTGACCAGGTGCCCCGGCCCGGACGGGTCCGGGGGAGCGGACGACGGTGACGCCACGAGCGCGTACCCGCCGGTGCCGAGCGAGAGCGCCAACGCCGTCACCGTCACCCACACGACGTCGCCGACCGCGAGCGGCCCGGTGACGTCGGGGTAGGCGAGCACCCGCACCTCGGACACGTCACCGACCGGCCGGTCGAGCCTGGCCCGGCCCTCGACGGCGTCCGACCGGACCCGGTCGAGGGCGGTGACCGTCGCCGTCCGCCACCAGATCACAGGCCGCAGGTTATCGAGTGGGTAGAACCGACTCCGTGACCAAGGCATACGGCTTCAACGCATACGGCGGCCCCGAGACCCAGGACTGGTTCGACCTCCCCGACCCCACGCCCGGCCCCAGCGAGGTGCTGATCCGGGTGAAGGCGGCCGGGGTCAACGCCGTCGACCACAAGATCCGTGGCGGTTGGGGCGCCGACCCGAACGCGGATGCCACGTTCCCGCAGGCCCTCGGCGTCGAGGGCGCGGGGGTCGTCGAGGCGGTCGGGCAGGACGTCGACCACGTCAAGGTCGGTGACGAGGTCTTCGGCCGCGCCGCCACCGGCTCCGGCACCTACGCCGAACTCGCCGTGCTCGACGGGCCGTCCACCACGAAGAAGCCGCCACAGGTGGGCTTCGACGCCGTCGTCGGCATCCCGGTCTCGGCGCTCACGGCGTACGCCGCCCTGGAGCAGCTCGGCCTCGGCGAGGGCGACACCCTGCTGCTCAACGCGGCGGGCGGCAGCGTCGGCGTGGTGCTGCTGCAGCTGGCCCGTGACCGTGGCATCGCCACCTTCGGGATCGCCAGCAGCAACAAGCGGCCGATGGTCGAGAGCCTCGGCGGGGTGCTCGTGCCCTACGACGGCGACACCGACGTCGTCACCCAGGTCCGCGAGCTCATCCCCGGCGGCGTCGACGGCATCGTCGACCTGGTCGGCGGCGAGTCCCTGGCGCAGATCGCGGTGCTGATCAAGAATCCCGCGAAGATCCTCTCCGGTGTCGACCCGGCGGCCGAGAGCCTCGGCGGCGCGATGATCACCCAGGACCGGCCGACCGCGTGGCTGGGGACGCTCGCGGAGCTCGTCGCCGAGGGCAAGCTCGACCTCAAGGTCACCGACACCTACCCGTTCGACGAGGCCCCGCAGGCGCTGGCGTCGGTCGAGAGCGGGCACTCGCTGGGCAAGGTCGTCATCGACCTGACCCAGACCACCGCCACCTGATCGTCGGGGCCTGATCGTGCGGACCGGACAATCCGGCCGCACGAGGACGCGGCCGTCCGGCAGGATGTCCCCCGTGGCGCGCGCGGGGACCTCACGAACGGGCGGCCGCCGCGGTATTAGCTTCGAGCTCATGGCGGCACGACGGGCTGAACGGCTCGTGAACCTGGTGATCGCGCTGTTGTCGACCCGCCAGTACCTCACCGCCGAGCAGTTGCGCTCCGCGGTGCCGGGCTACGAGGCCGACGACGGCTCCGAACGCGCCGACGAGGCGTTCAAGCGGATGTTCGAGCGCGACAAAGCCGAACTGCGCGATCTCGGCATCCCGCTCGAGACCGGGCGCACGTCGATCATGGACGTCGAGGACGGCTACCGGATCCCGCGCCGCGACTACGAGCTGCCCACGGTCGACTTCGACCCCGCCGAGGCGGCGGCGGTCGGCCTCGCGGCCCGGCTCTGGCAGTCGGCCACCCTGGGCGCGCCCGCGCGCACCGCGTTGATGAAGTTGCGCGCCGGCGGCACCGCCCTCGACCCCGACGACGCCGTCACCCCGCCCACGGTCGACGCCTCCGACCCGGCGCTCGCCCCGCTGCTGACGGCCGTGCGCGAACGCCGGGTCGTCACCTTCAGCCACCGCTCGGGCGGCGACTCCGACCCGATCACCCGCCACGTCGAGCCGTGGGGCGTGCTGTCGTGGTCGCGCCGCTGGTACCTCGTCGGGTACGACCGCGACCGCGACGCGCCCCGCAGCTTCCGGCTCTCGCGGGTCGAGGGCACGGTCACGGTCACCCGCACCGCCTCCACCCACGACCGCCCGGCCGATCTCGACATGGTCGCGATGGTGGCCGGCCGCTCGGAGTGGCGGCGCGAGTCCGAACTGCTGGTCGCGCCCGGGCGGGCCGGGCGGTTGCGCCGCGCCGCGCTGCGGACCGAACCGGGCGTCGACGGCGCTCCCGACCGGCTGGTGGTGGACTTCGCCGACACCCGCTGGCTGGCGCGCGAGATCGCCTCGGCCGGCACGGGCGTCGAGGTGCTCGGCCCCGACGACGTCGTCGCCGCCGTCCGCGACGTGCTGCAGTCGACGCTCGAGGCGCACGGAGCGGCGGGACCGTGAGCATCGCAGCGAGCGGCAGCGGGCGAGGAGCGGAGCCTCGACGGAGGAGCGGCTCCGGAGCGACGACGGGGGAGCGATGAGCGGCGAGAAGGACCGTCTGGTCCGGCTGCTCGCGCTCGTGCCGTACCTGCAGGCGCGCGGGTCGGCGCCGCTGGCGGAGGTCGCGACCGACTTCGACGTCACCCCGGCCCAGATCCAGCGCGACCTGGAACTGCTGTGGATGTGCGGCCTGCCCGGGCAGGGACCCGGCGACCTCATCGACCTGTCCTTCGAGGGCGACGACGTCTCCGTGGTGTTCGACGCCGGCATCCGCCGGCCGGCGCGGCTGACCCCGCCCGAGGCCCTCGCGTTGACCGTCGCGTTGCGGACCCTCGCCGAGACCCCGGGCCTCACCGACGGCGCGGCGGTCGAACGCGCGCTGGCCAAGGTCGAGGCCGCGGCGGGCGGCGGGGAGGTCGCCGGCGGCTCGGCCGTGCAGATCGAACTCGACACCGAGGCCCGGGTGACCCCCGTCGTCGACCAGGCGCTGGCGACCGGGCGCGCCCTCGAACTGCGCTACTGGACGGCCGCGCGCGACGAGACCACCGACCGGGTCGTCGACCCGCTGCGCCGCTTCGAGCTCGACGGCCACGCCTACCTCGAGGCCTGGTGCCGCCGCGCCGAGGGCATGCGGACCTTCCGGCTCGACCGGGTCGAGGCGGTCGACGTCCTCGACGAACCGGCCCGGCCGCCGGAGCTGGCCGTCACCCGTGACCTCGCCGAACTCGACGGCGGCGTCTACGTGCCCGCGCCCGAGCACCTGCTCGTGACCCTCGAGGTCGGGGCGGGCTACGCCTGGGTCGCCGACTACTACCGCGCGGGCGACGTCGAGACCCGGCCCGACGGCACGGTGCGGATGTCGCTGCGGGTCAGCGACCCCGGCTGGGTCCGGGCGATGGCGCTGGGATCGGCCGGGCAGGTGCGGGTGCTCGACCCGGGCTGGCTCGCCGAGCAGGTCGTCGACGAAGCCCGCGCCGCGCTCGCCCGTTACGGGACCTGAACCCGGAGTTCCCGAGAGTTCACCGGGCAGCAGCGGCGGGGGCGGCTCCCGGCGGTTAGCCTGTCGAACGTGGGCGCGGTCGCGGTGTGGACGTGGGTCGGAGCCGTCGTGCTCGGCCTCGTGATCCTGGGCTTCTGTGCCTACGAGATCATCTGGAAGCTGCGCCGCCTCGGCCGCGACGTCGAGGACCTGCAGGGCCTGCAGACCCGCCTCGCCGCGCTGCAGCGGCAGGTCGCCACCGCGCAGACCACCGCCGCCACGATCCAGCGCCAACGGGCGCACAACGCCCACCGCAACGGTGACGCGCTGTTCCCGCACCCGCGCGATCCCCGGCCCGCCGAGGCAGGGCAGCCCGCGTGACCGCCGCGAGCAGCAGCCGGGTTCCCCGCCGCAAGCGGACGGAGAACCCCGAGGCGCGGATGTCGGTGATCGAGCACCTGCGCGAACTGCGCCGCCGGCTCATCGTCGTGCTGGTCATCCTCGCCCTCGGTGGCGTCGCGGGCTGGTTCCTCTACGACCCGGTGCTGGAGATCCTCAAGGCGCCGTACTGCTCGCTTCCGGCCAGCAGCCGGCTCACCCCGAGCGGCGCGAACGTCGACTCCTGCGCGCTGTACTTCCGCGCGCCGGTCGACGGCTTCACCATCCGGCTCAAGGTCTCGCTCATCCTCGGCGCCATCTTCACGACGCCGCTGTGGCTCTACCAGATCTGGGCCTTCGTCACGCCCGGCCTGAAGCGGAACGAGAAGAAGTACACCTACATCTTCCTGCTCGCCTCCACGGTCCTGTTCCTCGGCGGCGTCGCCCTCGCCTACGGCGTGCTCTACAAGGGCCTCGCGGTGCTCATCGGCACGGCCGGCAGCGGGGTCGACGCCGCACTCGACGTCACCAGCTACATCAACTTCGTCGTCCTGCTCATGCTCATCTTCGGCGCCGCGTTCGAGCTGCCGTTGCTGCTGGTGATGCTCAACGTCGTCGGGGTCCTGCCGTTCTCGTTGCTCAAGCGCGGGCAGCGGATCGGCATCTTCCTGATCTTCCTGTTCGCCGCCGTCGCGACCCCCACCACCGACCCGTTCACCATGTGCGCGATGGCCGTCCCGATGGTCATCCTGTTCGAGGGCGCGGTGCTGTTCTCCTACGTCCACGACAAGCGCAAGGCCGCCCGCAAGGCCCAGGCCGCAGCCGAGAAGCTCGCCGACGACGAGTACTCGCGCATCGAGGCGTTGCCCGAACCGTTGCAGCCGCAGGACACCGCCACCGGCGGCCGCGGCCGTGACGACCGCGGCGAGGCATCGCCCGGCGGCAGCCTCTCCGGCGGCTCGCTGGACGACGTGCTCTGACCGCTCTCACGCTGCTGGTCAACCCACACTCCGGCCGCGGCCGGGCGGGTCGGCTCGCCCCGGCGGTCGCGGCGAGGTTGCAGCGTGCCGGTCACCGCGTCCGCGCCGTCGCCGGGCGTTCCGCGGCCGAGTCCGCGGCCCTGGCTTCCGTGGTCCTCGCGCGTCGCGAACCCCTGATCGTCCTGGGCGGGGACGGCCTGCTGCACCACCTGCTGCCGGTCGTGGCGGGCACCGGGTCGCCGGTCGGGCTGGTCCCCGCCGGCACCGGCAACGACGCCGCCACCGCGTTCGGGGTGCCGGGCGACCCGTTCGCCGCGACGGACGCCGTGACCGACGCCCTGGCCGCAGGGAGCACCGCGGCCGTCGACCTCGGCGTCGCGACGGCAGCCGACCGCCGCGAGACGCCCTTCGCGACCGTCCTGTGCTGGGGGTTCGACGCGGCGGTCGCCGAACTGGGCGCCCGGCTGCCGTGGCCGCGCGGCCCGCGCCGGTACGACCTCGCCATCGCCGCCCACACCCTCGCACTGCGGCACCGCCCGGTCGAGGTCGTCCTCGACGACGCCCCGGCCACGACGACGACCGCGCTGTTGGTCGCGGTCGGCAACGGCGGCTGGTACGGCGGCGGCAAGCGGATGGTCCCGCAGGCGAGCCCCGAGGACGGACGGCTCGGCGTCACCGTCGTGGGCCCGGTGACCCGACGGCTGCTGGCGCGGATGGCACCGACGCTTCCGCACGCGGGCCACGTCGGGCACCCGGCCGTCACCGTCGCCGACGCCGAACGGGTGCGACTCACCGCGCCCGGCAGCGGGATCGCCGCGTGGGCCGACGGCGAGCGGGTCGGCCCGCTGCCCTTGGCCGTCACCACCGCGCGCGGTGCTCTCACACTGCTGCGTGCCCCGTGGTGCACCCCGCCCGAACCGACCGCGCGGACCGCCTTGTCGGCGTCCACAGGGGCGGCCTAGGTTCGCGCATGTGCCCCGATTCCCTCGCGCCCTGCTCGTCGCCGCCCTGGCCGGCGTCGCCGCGGCCGCCGTCCTGACCACCCCCGCGTCCGCCGCGCCGACCCCCTCGTGGGAGCTGCGCGACACGGGGACCACGAACCACTTCCGCGGCCTCGCACCGGTCAGCGGAGAGGTCGCGTGGATCAGCGGCTACGACGGCCAGGTGCTGCGCACCCTCGACGGCGGTGCCACCTGGAAGGACGTGTCGCCGGCGAACCGGGGCGCGAGCGCCCTGCAGTTCCGCGACATCGAGGCCACCGACGCGAACCACGCCGTCATCATGGCCGCGGGGTCGGGGACGGACTCCCGGCTCTACGTGACCGAGGACGGCGGCCAGCACTGGACCCTCGCCTACCGCAACACCGCGCCGGCCGCGTTCTTCGACTGCATGTCGTTCTCCGACGCCCTGCACGGGCTGGTGATGAGCGACCCGGTCAACGGCAAGTTCCGCATCCTGTCGACGAAGGACGGCGGCCACAGCTGGCGGGTCAACCCGTCAGCCGGGATGCCCCCCGCGCTGACCGGCGAGGCGGGCTTCGCGGCGTCCGGCCAGTGCCTCACGACCTCCGGCGACGACGCCTGGTTCGGCAGCGGCGGCGTGTCGGGCGCGCGGATCTTCCACTCGACCGACGGCGGCCGGACCTGGGAGGTGCGGACCAGCAGCCTGCGCAGCACCGAGAGCGGCGGCGTGTTCGGTCTGGCCTTCTCCACGCCCTCGCGCGGGGTCGCGGTCGGCGGCGACTTCGCCGCGCCCACCGCGCACGTCAAGGTCGCCGCGACGCAGCTGGTCGACGGCCCGTGGAAGCCCTCGGCCTCCATGCCCTCGGGCTACCGCAGCGGTGTGACCTTCGTGCCCGGCACGCTCGGCACCGTCCTCGCGGTCGGGCTCACCGGCTCCGACGTCTCGTACGACGGCGGCCGGAACTGGACCACCTTCGACACCGGCCAGTTCGACACCGTCAGCTGCGCGGGCGGTACGTGCTGGGCCGCGGGCGACCTCGGCCGGGTGGGGGTCCTGCAGGGGCTCTGACCCCGGGCCCGTCGCTACCGTTGGCGGACATGTCGTCCCCCGCGGAGCGGTACCAAGCCGCGAAGGCCCGCCAACGGCACCGGTTGCTCACGGAGTTCAGCGGCCTGTACCCGTTCGAGCTCGACGACTTCCAGCGCGAGTCCTGCGAGGCCCTGGAGGACGGGCGGGGCGTGCTGGTGTGCGCGCCGACCGGTGCCGGCAAGACGGTCGTGGGGGAGTTCGCCGCCCACCTCGCCCTCGCGCAGGGCGGCAAGTGCTTCTACACGACGCCGATCAAGGCGCTGTCGAACCAGAAGTACCGCGAGCTCGTCGAGCGGTACGGCCCGGAGCAGGTCGGGCTGCTGACCGGCGACGTCGCGGTCAACGCCGACGCGCCCGTGGTCGTGATGACCACCGAGATCGTCCGCAACATGCTCTACGCGGGATCGGACGCCCTGCAGGGACTGCGCTACGTCGTCATGGACGAGGTGCACTACCTGGGCGACCGGTTCCGCGGCGGCGTGTGGGAGGAGGTCATCGTCCACCTGCCCGACGACGTCGCCCTCGTGTCCCTCTCGGCGACCGTCAGCAACGCCGAGGAGTTCGGCGAGTGGCTGCAGACCGTCCGCGGTGACACCGCCGTGGTCGTCCACGAGGAACGCCCGGTGCCGCTCTACCAGCACATGCTCGTCGGCCGCCGCCTGTTCGACCTCGTCGACGGCGCGGGCGAGGTCGACGCCGAGTTGCGGCGGGCCGTCGACGAACGGCGCCTGCGCTTCGGCGCGCCGGTGCGGCACGGCACGGCGTCACGGGGCGGGCGCCGGGCGGCGCCGCCGTCGCGGTTCCGGCCGCCGGACCGGGCCGAGACGATCGAGCGGCTCGACCGCGAGGGGCTGCTGCCCGCGATCACCTTCGTGTTCAGCCGCGCCGGGTGCGACGCCGCGGTGCAGCAGTGCCTCGCCGCCGGGCTGTCCCTGACCGGGCCCGCCGAGCGTGAGGAGATCGCCGAGATCGCGGAGGCCGTCACCCGGTCGGTGGGCGCCGCCGACCTCGAGGTCCTCGGCTACTGGGAGTGGCTCGAGGGCCTGCGGCACGGGTTCGCCGCCCACCACGCCGGGCTGATCCCGCCGTTCAAGCAGGTGGTCGAGCTGCTGTTCACCCGTGGTCTGGTCCGCGCGGTGTTCGCGACCGAGACCCTGGCCCTGGGCATCAACATGCCCGCGCGCAGCGTGGTCCTCGAGCGGCTCGTCAAGTTCAACGGTGAGGCCCACGTGCCCGTGACGCCGGGGGAGTACACCCAGCTGACAGGTCGTGCGGGGCGGCGGGGCATCGACGTCGAGGGGCACGCCATCGTCGTGTGGTCGCCCGACAGCGACCCCGACACCGTCGCGGGGCTCGCGTCGACCCACACGTACCCGCTGAAGTCGACGTTCCGGCCGTCGTACAACACCGCAGTCAACCTCGTCGACCAACTGGGCCGGGTCGCCGCGCGGGAGATGCTCGAGCAGTCGTTCGCGCAGTTCCAGGCGGACCGGTCGGTGGCGGGCCTCGCCGCGCAGATCCGGCGCAACGAGCAGACCGTGGCCGCCCACGACCGGGCGGCCGCCTGCGAGCAGGGCGACGTCGCCCGGTACGCCGCGTTGCGCGACGAGCTGACCGACCGGGAGAAGGCGCTGTCGCGGGCCGGGAACACCGCCCGCGACGCCGACGCCGTCGCGGCGCTGGAGAAACTGCGCCGCGGCGACGTCGTCCGGATCCCCGCCGGCAAGCGGGCGGGGGTCGCGGTCGTCCTCGACCCCGGCGCGCCCCGCGACGACACCTCCGATCCCCGGCCGCTCGTCCTCACCCTCGGCCGGTGGGCGGGCCGGGTGCCCGCCCGCGACTTCCCGGTCGCGGTCGACGTCCTCGCGACGCTGCGGGTGCCCAGGCACTTCGACCACCGCTCACCGCAGGCCCGCCGCGACCTCGCGTCGGCGCTGGCCGAGATCCGCCTGCCACCGCCCGCCCGACCCCGCGCCCGCCGGATGCCCGACGCCGCGACCGTCGACGCCGAGAACGAGATCGCCCGGCTGCGACGCGAGCTGCGGGCCGACCCCGTGCACGGCTGCACCGACCGCGAGGAACACCTGCGCTGGTGGCGCCGGGCGCGGCGGCTCGAGACCGAGACCGACGGGCTGCGGCGCCGGATCGAGGGCCGGACCGGCAGCCTCGGCCGCCGCTTCGACCGGTTGTGCGAGCTGCTCGACGAACGGGGCTACCTCGACGGCGACCACGCCACCGACGACGGCCGGCGCCTCGCGCGGTTGTGGTCGGAGTCGGACCTGCTGGTGGCCGAGTGCCTGCGGGAGGGCGTCTGGACCGGGTTGGACGCGGCCGAACTCGCCGCCGTCGTGTCGACCCTGGTGTACGAGCCCCGACGCGACGAGGCGAGCAGCCCACCGGTGCCGACCCTGCGCGTCCGTGACGCCCTGGCCGCGACCACCCGGGTGTGGGGCGGGCTCGCGAACGCCGAGACCGCCGCCGGTCTGCCGCCCGGCCGCGGCCCCGAGGCCGGGTTCGCGCTCGCGATCTGGCGGTGGGCCACAGGTCAGCCGTTGCTGTCGGTGCTCGCGGGCGACGGCGCCGTCGACTCGCGGGGGGTGCCGTTGCCGCCCGGGGACTTCGTCCGCTGGGCCAAGCAGGTGCTCGACCTGCTGGACCAGGTCGCCTCGGCGGCGCGCGGGCAGGCGGACCCGGTCGCCCGGACCGCTGCCAAGGCCGCGAACGCCGTCCGACGCGGTGTCGTGCTGACCAGCGTCGAGGGGTGAGCGCGCGCTACGGTATCGGCGCGCCGTAGCGGGGCACGCCGGATCCCGGGACCGACCCGCCGCACCGACCAGTCAGACAGGAGCGTTCCATGCAGCCTCACGACGGCCGTCCCGAGGAGCAGCGCGAGCCGGGCTCGCCCACTCCGCCCGACGACGCGGGGCAGGGGTCCGGCGCCTGGTCGACTCCGACGACCTCCGGCGGCCAGCCGGACCAGGGCTGGCAGAGCCGACTCGGTGGCGCGGGTGACGCCGCGTCCGGTGGACCGTCGTACGGCGAGCAGTCCGGTGGCTACGGCGGCTACGGCCAGAACGCGTCCGGTGCGAACCAGCCGACCCAGAACCAGGGCTACGGCCAGCCGTCGTACGGCGAGCAGCCCACCCAGAACCAGCCCACCCAGAACCAGCCGACCCAGAGTCAGCCCACCCAGGGATACGGACAGGGGCAGCCGTCCTACGGCGAGCAGCCCGGTGGGTACGGCGGCTCGCAGCAGGGCCAGCCCACCCAGGCGTACGGGCAGCCGTCCTACGGCTCCGGCGGCTACGGCCAGGGGCAGCCGGCCGGCTCGGACTACAGCCAGCAGACGCAGGCGTTCAACCAGCCGTCGTACGGAACGCCGCCGCCGTCCTACGGCGACTCCGGCGGCGGGTACCAGCCGACCCAGCAGTACGGCGCGGTGCCGTCGTACGGCCAGTCGGCGCCGTCGTACGGGACCGACCAGTACGGACAGACCTCCTACGGCGCGCCCGACTCCGGCTACGGCGCACCCGGCGGTCCCGGCAGCTACGGCCAGCCCGGGTACGGCCAGCCCGCCGCGCCGAAGAAGAGCCACGTCGGCCGCTGGCTCGGCCTCGCCGGCGCGGTGGTGGTGGTCGCGGTCGCCGCGATCCTGCTGTTCGTCGCGCCCGGGTTCCTCGTCAGCAAGGTCCTCGACCCCTCGGCCGTCGCCCAGACGATCACGAACCAGAGCCGGGGCGGCAACGGCGACTACACCGGCGTCAGCTGCCCCTCGAACGAGAAGGTGGAGAAGGACAACACCTTCACCTGCACCGCCTCGGGCGACAAGCAGATCACCGTCACGGTGACCAGCGACAGCGGCGACTACACCTGGGAGTCCGTCAACTGACCCGACCGGACCCGGTGTCGCGCGGCCGCTCGAAATCCCGGCGCGCCTCGTCCAGGGTGACCGCGCGCGTGGGCCAGCTGACGAGCTGCTGGTGCAGGGTCGCGTCGCCGAAGGCGGTGTCCTCGACCGGCACTCCGAGGGCAGCCAGGTACTCCAGCAGCAGGTCGCGGTCGAAGCGCTCGCGGATGCGGCGTCGGGCGTAGGTGTCGGTCCGCTCGAACGGGAGCGGATCCCCGCTGCCGAACCACTGCCAGCGGCCGTCGGTCGCGGTGGCCGAGAGCGACCGGATCCCCAGCAACGGCGGTGGGCCCCCCGGGCCGCTGATCTCCAGCTGGGTCTGGGCGTGCCCCGGGCCGTACGGCGGCAGGTGCGTCGCGACCACACACCGGACCCCGAGCTGGCGCGCCAGCCCCGGCCCGGGCGCGGTGCCGTCGCCGCCGTGGAGGAAGTTGTTGGCCACGGCCGTCCACCGGCCGGCCGACGCGGTCAGCATGCGGGTCCACGGCGCCTGGAACGGGGTCAGCGCGGGCAACGCCGGAGCGAACCCGACGCCGGTCGGGGTCGAGGTGAGGCCGCGGTCGCCGGCGGGCAGGAGCGCGACGACGTCGTCCTCCGGGGCCTCGACGAACTGCACCGACGCCCCCAGCGGGCACGCCTCACCCCCGAACAGGACGGTCACGACCCCACCTCGATCCGCGGCGACGCGCCCGCTCAGGCGGGCAGCTCGCCGATCGCGGCGAGCAGGCGGTTGACGGCGCTGTCCAGGGCGTACCTCTCGGACAGTTCCACGAGCGTCTCGGCGTCGGCGGGCTCGCGGGGGATCGCGGTGGCCAACTCCGGCGTGCCGTACGGCTCGACCGGGGCGTCGGTGCGACCGCGCACCACCCCGACCGCCGCGAGCAGGTAGTCGGCGGCGTCGCGGACCGCGGCGGCCGCCTTGGGTGGGAAGCCGTCCGCACCGCGCTGGGCGGCCGCGAGGATGTCCTCGGCCGCACCGAACCGTTGCACCAGGCTCGCGGCCGTCTTCTCGCCGATGCCCTTGACGCCGGGCAGGCCGTCGCTGGGATCACCGCGGAGCACGGCGAGGTCGGCGTAGCGCGGCGGGAGCACGCCGTACTTGGTCTCGATCTCCGCCGGCCCCAGGTCCTCGAGCTTGCTGACCCCCTTGCCGGTGTAGAGCACCCGCACGTGCTGCGTCGCGAGCGCCATGAGGTCGCGGTCGCCGGTGACGATCTCGGTGGCGACCGCCTCGGCGTCGGCCCGGGCCGCGAGTGTCGCGATGACGTCGTCGGCCTCGAACCCCTCGGCCCCGGCGACGCCCAGCCCGAGCGCCTTGAGCACCGCCAGCAGCACCGGGACCTGCGGCGACAACTCGTCGGGGACGGTCTCGACCATCTCGCCGCCCTCGATGGTCGCGCGGTGCGCCTTGTACGACGGCACCAGGTCGATCCGGAACTGGGGGCGCCAGTCCAGGTCGAGGCAGGCGACGTAGTCCGACGGCTTGCGGGTGCGGATGAGCTGGGCCGTCATGTCGAGGTAGCCGCGGATCGCGTTGACCGGCTGACCCTCGTCGTTGGTCACCGAGGTCGGCACCCCGTGGAAGGCGCGGAAGTACATGCTCGCGGCGTCGACCAGCATCAGCGTCACGCGGCCCACCCTGTCACAGACGGCCGGTCGGTCGGGGCGAGCGCGCGGACGCGGATCAGTAGGGTCTGGCGGATGATCAGCGTCATCGGCGAGGCGATCGTCGACCTGCAGGACGACGGCGAAGGACCGATCGAGGACGGCGCCGGTGCCCCGCGGCCGTTCACCGGCCACCCGGGCGGCAGCCCGATGAACGTCGCGGTCGGCGTCGCGCGACTGGAGCGGCCGGCGGCGTACCTCGGCCGGCTCGCCGGCGACGCGTTCGGACGCCTGCTGCGCGCCCACCTCGTGACCAACCGCGTCGACCTGTCCGGGTGTGTCGAGGCGTCCGAGCCCAGCACCGCCGCCATCGTCTCGCTCGACAGCGAACGCAAGGCCACGTACGACTTCTACGTCGACGGCACCGCCGACTGGCAGTGGACCGCCGCCGAACTCGAGACCCTGCCGGCCGGCACCCGGGTGTTGCACACGGCATCGTTGGCGTCGTGGCTGCCGCCCGGTGACGTCGTCATCGCCGCACGCGTCGGCGAGGCCCGGCGCGACGGCGTGCTCACCAGCTACGACCCCAACGTCCGCCCGGCGCTGATGCCCGCCGACGCCGCGGCGCGGGTCGAGCACATGGTGGCCCAGGCGTCACTGGTCAAGGTCAGCGACGACGACCTGGCGTTCCTCCACCCGGGCGTCGACCCCGCCGAGATCGGGCGCCGGTGGACCACGCTGGGCCCGGAGCTGGTGATCGTCACGCGGGGCGCGGACGGCGCCGACGCGTTCAGCGCGGCGGGCCACGTCCACCGCGACGGCATCCGGGTCGACGTCGTCGACACCGTCGGGGCGGGCGACGCCTACATGGCCGGACTGCTCGCGGGGCTCGACACCCGTGACGCGACCGGGGCCGAGGCGTTCACCGCGCTCGCGCACGACCCCGCGCGGGTGCACGACCTGCTCGGCGAGGCGATGGTCGTCGCCGCGATCACCTGCACGCGTGCCGGCGCCAACCCGCCGACCCGGGCCGAGGTCGAGGCCTACGGGGCCGGTTCGGCGTAGAGGCTGCGGCCGGCGTCGGTCGATCCCCGCACGACCAGTTCGGTGTCGTACACCCGCGAGGTCGGAGCGGACTCGGTGGACTGCCGGCCGGCGGTCAACCCGAGCACGGCCCGGGTGACGTCGGTGGCCATCTGCTCGATGGGCTGGCGCATGGTCGACAGGTCGAAGTACCGGGCCGAGCTGTGGTCGTCGACCCCGATGATCGCGACGTCCTCGGGGATCCGGCGGCCGGCGCGACGCAACGCGACCACCGCGCCGTAGGCCATCTCGTCGGACTCGGCGAACACGGCGTCGACGTCGGGCCGCGCCTCGAGCACCTCGGTCATCGCGAGTTGCGCGCCGTGCGGGGTGTACATGCCGATCCGGTCGAGCGCGGCCTCGGGCTCCAGTCCGGCGTCGACGAGGGCGTCGCGGTAGCCACGGCGCCGCTCGATGTGCGGCTGGAAGCCCTGGGCGTCCTCGACGTCGCCGCCGATGCGGGCGATGGTCCGCCGCCCGAGCGAGAGCAGGTGGTTGGTGGCGGTGAACGCGGTGGCGTGGTCGTCGATCGCCGCGGACAGCACGCCGTGGTTCGTCACCCCGACCGACGCGATCGGCATCCCGAGCCCCTCGAGCGCCTTGCGCTCGGCGTCGCTCATCACCGTGCTCACCACGATGAGGCAGTCGACCCGCTTGCGCACCGGCAGCCGGGTGAAGAACGACGACCGCCGCCCTTCGTCGCCCAGGCCGTACATCAGCATGTCGAGGTCGGCTTCGTCGAGGACCTTCTCGATCGAGCCGAGCATCTGCGCGAAGTACCACCGGTCGACGAACGGCACGACCACGCCGACCGTGGAGGTCCGTCCGCTGGCGAGCCGGGCCGCGAACGGCGAGGCCACGTAGTCCAGTTCGGCGGCGGCGGCGAGCACACGGTCGCGGGTGGCGTCGGCGACGTCGGGCAGGCCGCGCAACGACCGCGACACGGTCGCGATCGACACGCCGGCCAGCTTGGCCACGTCTTCGATCGAGGCGGTCATGGGTGTCTCCGTAGTCCGAGAGGCCGACGAGACAGCATCCTCGCACCGTCAGACCCTCGGCAAGTCCGCGACACGGCGCGGGCGAGACTGTGGGCATGAGCGGGGCGACGGGACGACGGACACTCTGGCGCGGCGGCCGGGTGTACTCCACGGCGGTGCGGGACGCGAGCGCCGTGCTCACCGACGGCGCGACCATCGCCTGGGTCGGCGACGAGGACTCGGCCGAGGCGGCCGCCGCGCTGCGCGACGCCGACGCCGTGGTCGACCTCGAGGGCGCGTTGGTCACCCCGGCCTTCGTCGACGCCCACGTGCACCTCACCGGCACCGGCCTGGCGCTCACCGGCCTCGACCTCACGACCGTGACGTCGGGCGCGGACCTGCTGGCGGTCGTCGCGGCGCGGGCGGCGGACCTGCCCGTCGGCGCGACCGTGCTCGGCAGCGGGTGGGACGAGTCGGCCTGGGCCGGATCCGGGAGGCGGAGCACGGCCGTCCCGGGCGCCGACGAGCTCGAACGGGCCGCGGGCGGGCGGCCGGTCTACCTCGCGCGCGTCGACGCCCACTCGGCGCTAATCTCCGCGGGTGTGCTCGGCGTGGTCGACCCGTCGACTCCCGGCTTCGACCGCAGCGGGTGGCTGACCCGCGAGGCCCACCACGTGGCGCGGGAGGCGACCCTCGGCGCGCTGTCGGCGACCGACCGGCGCGTCGCCCAGGACGCCGCCCTGCGCCACGCCGCCGCGAGGGGCGTCGGCAGCCTCCACGAGTGCGGCGGCCCGACCATCTCCTCGGCCGCGGACCTGCTGGACGCGCTCGCCGTCCGGGAGTTCGCCGCGCCCGAGGTGGTCGGGTACTGGGCCGAGCTGGGCGGGGTCGAGCACGCCCGCGAGCTCGGCGCGGTCGGCGCCGCGGGCGACCTGTTCTGTGACGGCTCGATCGGGTCGCACACGGCCGCCTTCCACCAGGCCTACGCCGACGCCGACACCACCGGCGCGCTCTACCTCGACCTCGACGCCATGACCGAGCACGTCGTCGCCTGCACCGAGGCCGGGCTGCAGGCGGGCTTCCACGCCATCGGCGACGCCGCGGTCGACCGGGTGGTCGCCGCCCTCCGCGCCGCGGGGGACCGGCTCGGGCCGCCGCGGGTGGCGTCGGCCGGACACCGGCTCGAGCACGCCGAAGCGGTCACCGACCCCGACGCGTTGGCCGCGGTCGGCCTGCTGGCGAGCGTCCAGCCGGCGTTCGACGCGACGTGGGGTGGGCCGGCCGGGATGTACGCGACCCGCCTGGGCGCCGAAGAGGAAGACGTCGACCTCGCCGTCGTCGTCGAAGCGCAACGCCAGTGCGAGGACCCGCTCGGCCAACTGCTGCACCTTGCCGGTCTTGTACAACCGG
>NZ_JBTJEQ010000025.1:0-71682 GCF_054456675.1 Jatrophihabitans sp. YIM 134969 | reverse complement strand
CGTGCTCGCCGCGGCCGCGAAGGCCCGCACCCAGACCGCGGTCGGCGAGCCCGCCGCGTCGAACGGCGTCGGACCGGCCCCCGAGCGCGCCGACCACGCGGCCCTCTGACCCCGCCCACCCCGTCCCGCGCGGGACGTCTGCTGCCGACGCGACGCGGTCGTGACCGCGGGCGGCGCGACACCACAGGACCGTCCCGGTCGGCTGGATCGTCTCGGGCGGGCGTGACGACCGGTCCCGACGTCTGGATCCCGCCGCTGTGGTCGGTGGTCGCGGCCGTCGTGGTCGCGACGGCCGTCACGGCCGTGGTGTTGTCCGGTGGGTTCCTGCTCGGGTGGGACCACGCGATCTCGCACGTGTTCCGGACGTGGGGGGTGCGCGACGACCCGTGGCCGCTGCGGTTCACCTACCTGCTGACCCTGCCCGGCCAACGCGGCACGGTGTTGCTGATCTCGGCGCCGACCGTCGCGTGGCTGGTGTGGCGGGGCCGATCGGTCGATCCCGCCATCCGGTACGTCGCGGCCTTGGTGCTGCTGACGGTGGCCGTGTACGCGCTGAAGGCCGCGACCGGTCGTGACGCCCCGCCGGTCGACGGCTTCCACACCGCGACCGGAGCGTCGTTCCCGTCGGGTCACGTCGCCAACGCGATCCTCGTCTGGGGCGTCGTGACGTTCTGCGCGGCGCGCGTCGTCGGCACACCGCGGTGGCTGCGCCGCACCTCCCGGCGGGTGGCGTGGATCGGGCCGGTCGCGGTGGTGGTCGGCATGACGATCCTGGACTACCACTGGATGACCGACTTCGTGGTCGGCGCGTGCGTGGGGGTCGTGCTGCTGCGGATCGTGGAACTGCCGGGGTGGGCGAGGCTCGCCTCGCCGCTCGACCGGCGGGTCTTCGCGCGGGCGGCCGGTCGCTGAGCGGCGCCGGCCGCGTCCGCCGTCAGACCTTGCGCAACACCGCGACGATCTTGCCGAGCACCACGGCGTCGTCAGCCGGGATGGGCTCGAAGGCCGGGTTGGCCGGCAGCAGCCAGGCGTGACCGTCGCGGCGGCGCCAGGTCTTCACCGTGGCCTCGCCGTCGATCATCGCGGCCACGATCTCGCCGTTCTCCGCCGTGCTCTGCTGCCGGACCGCGACCCAGTCACCGTCGGCGATGGCGGCGTCGATCATCGACTCGCCGACGACCTTGAGCAGGAAGACCGTGCCGGCACCCACGAGGGTGCGGGGGAGCGGGAAGACCTCGTCGACCGACTCGTCGGCCAGCAGCGGGACACCGGCGGCGATCCGGCCGACCACCGGGACGTTGACCGTGGGGCTGACCTGCGCGCCGTCGCCCTCGTTCGCGTGCGGTGACGTGCCGCTGCTGCCCGGGGCACCGCTCGAACCGTCGGCCGGGCGGACGTCCACGGCGCGGGGCAGGCGGGCGTCGCGCCGGATGTAGCCCTTGCGTTCCAGGGCGGCCAACTGGTGGCTCACGCTCGACGTCGACGCGAGCCCCGTGGCGTCGCAGATCTCGCGGATGCTGGGCGGGTAACCCCGGTCCTGCATCGAGGCCTGGATGACCTCGAGGACCGCGCGCTGACGCTCGGTCAGGCCGTCGCCACCGAGGCGGGTGACCGCGCGGTCGGCCTCGGACATCTTGGGCCGACCAGGACCCCGCTTGACGGGTGCGTCGGACGAGGTCGCGGTGGTCGTCGACGGCGTCGCGGCCTCGGCGGCACGGGTGGAGGACGCGGCCTTGCGGGCGGTCTTGGCGGGGCGGCCCGCGGCCTTGCCCCCGCTGCGCTTGGTCGTCTCGGGCATGTCCGGACCGTAACGCGTCCCGGCGTCCGAGTTCAAACACCTGTTCGAGACGGCGTGTCGGGAGCGGTGTCGGATCACGACCCGGTGACGGCCAACCCTCGACCACTTGTCGAATGTTCGTTCGAGTGGTAGACCTCGTACAGTCGTTCGATTGAACAGGTGTTCGAGAGATCCGCCGCCCGGCGGAGGGCTCGGACCCCGCCGTCGGACGGAAAGTGTCAGACCCCCGCGCCACAGTCGCAGTCACCACCAGGTCAGCCGTCAGTCGAGGAGTCAGTCGTGACCGTCACCGTCGAGTTCGCCCCCTCCGCCCGCCCCGTCAGCCGCCCCGCCAGCCGAGCCGTCAGCCGGCCCGTCGCCCGCCCGGCGGGTCACCCGGGTCACCCGGGTCACCCGGGTACCGGTGCGGCCGGCGTCATCGGCTCCGTCGAGGCGCGCCCGCTGCACCCGGCCCCGCGTCCCGCCACCGCCGTCACGCGCCGCCCGGTCCGCCGGGTCCGGACCGTCGCCGCAGGCGCGTCGTGCGCCGCCGTCGCCCCGCAGCCGATCGCCGCGTCGTCGGCCGTCCAGCTCACCCGCCGCGGGTGGACCGTCCTGCTGGGGACCGCCGTTGCCGTCGCGGCCGTGCTCGTGTGGCTGGCGTACCTGTCGCACCCGGCCACGACCACCGGGTCCGCCGGTGGCGCGGCCTCGAGCGTCGTCGTCCAGCAGGGCGACACCCTCTGGTCCATCGCCAGCCGCGTGGCTCCCGACCGTGACCCGCGCGCCGTCGTGTTCGACCTGCAGCAGGCCAACGGCCTCGGCGACTCGACGGTCGTCGCGGGCCAGGTCCTGCAGCTGCACTGATCCGGCCGCCCACCGGAGGCCGGCACCCCCCGTGGTGCGCACGGGACGCGCGGGGCCGGTGGGACCTGCAGGACGTTCTCGCGTGTCGCTTGCGGAAGTGGTGGCGAGGTCCTAGCGTTACCCCTACATCTAGTAGTGACACCGATGTAGTTCGTCCACAGGTTGCGTCACAGCCACAGGGGCTGTGTCCACAGCCACAGGCCGTCGTCCACATCCGGTGCACACCCCGGTCCACAGGGCCCCGGTGCGCGTCGGGTTCAGGGGGCGCCCGGGACGTACGCCCGGAGGTGTCGTCCGATCCGGAGGAGGGGTGCGTCGTGCGCTGTCCGTACTGCCGTCACCCCGACTCCCGGGTGATCGACTCCCGCGAGCAGGACGAGGGACAGGTCATCCGTCGTCGGCGCAGCTGCCCCGAGTGCAGCCGCCGGTTCACGACGCTCGAGGAGGCGACGCTCGCGGTCATCAAGCGCAGCGGCGTCACCGAGCCGTTCAGCCGCGCCAAGGTCGTGAGCGGCGTGCGCCGTGCGTGCCAGGGCCGGCCGGTCGAGGACGACTCGCTCGCCCAGCTCGCCCAGACCGTGGAGGACGCGGTCCGGGCCACCGGCGCCGCCGAGATCCCCAGTGACGAGGTCGGGCTCGCGATCCTCGGTCCCCTCCGCGACCTCGACGAGGTCGCGTACCTCCGTTTCGCCTCCGTCTACCGGTCCTTCAGCTCCATCGAGGACTTCGAGAAGGCGATCGCCGAACTGCGCCAGCCCGGCCCGCCCGACTGACCGCACGGCACCACGCGCACGACACCCGACCTGTACGCCACCCCACCCGTACGTCCCGCCCGAGAGGAACTCCATGACCGAGGTCGCCGACACCACCACCGGCACGCCCCCCGCCGCGCCCCGCTTCGCGACCAACGGCCTGCGGATCGACCGCACCTGGTCGACCCCGGGCAGCCACCCGTACGACGAGGTGACGTGGGAGCGCCGCGACGTCGTGATGACGAACTGGCGCGACGGCACGGTGAACTTCGAGCAGCGCGGGGTGGAGTTCCCCGAGTCCTGGTCGGTGAACGCGGCCAACATCGTCACCACCAAGTACTTCCGCGGAGCGGTCGGGACCCCGGCGCGGGAGTGGTCGCTCAAGCAGCTCATCGACCGGGTCGTCACCCGGTACCGCGCGGCCGGTGAGGAGAACGGCTACTTCGCCTCGGCGGCCGACGCCACCGCGTTCGCCGACGAGCTGACCTGGATGCTGCTGCACCAGGTGTTCAGCTTCAACTCGCCGGTGTGGTTCAACGTGGGCACGTCGTCGCCGCAGCAGGTCTCGGCGTGCTTCATCCTCGCCGTCGACGACACGATGGACTCGATCCTCAACTGGTACCGCGAAGAGGGGCTGATCTTCAAGGGCGGCTCGGGCGCCGGCCTCAACCTCTCGCGCATCCGGTCGTCCAAGGAACTGCTCTCCTCCGGTGGTACGGCGTCCGGCCCGGTGAGCTTCATGCGGGGCGCCGACGCCTCGGCCGGCACCATCAAGTCCGGTGGCGCCACGCGCCGCGCGGCCAAGATGGTCGTCCTCGACATCGACCACCCGGACATCGAGGAGTTCGTCGAGACCAAGGCGCGCGAGGAGGACAAGATCCGCGTCCTGCGCGACGCCGGCTACGACATGGACCTCGGCGGTGCCGACATCACCTCGGTGCAGTACCAGAACGCCAACAACTCCGTGCGCGTCACCGACGAGTTCATGCGCGCCGTCGAGGAGGGCAAGGAGTTCGGGCTGCGCGCCCGCAGCACGCACGAGGTCATCGAGACCGTCGACGCGAAGTCGCTGTTCCGCAAGGTCGCGCAGGCGGCGTGGGAGTGCGCCGACCCGGGCATCCAGTACGACGACACCATCAACGACTGGCACACCAACCCCGAGTCCGGCCGCATCACCGCGTCGAACCCCTGCTCGGAGTACATGAGCCTCGACAACACCTCGTGCAACCTGGCGTCGTTGAACCTGTTGAAGTTCCTGAACGACGACTACTCGTTCGACGTCGAGCGGTTCGTGAAGTCGGTCGAGGTCATCATCACCGCGATGGACATCTCGATCTGCTTCGCGGACTTCCCGACCGAGGCCATCGGCGTCAACACCCGCGCCTACCGCCAGCTGGGCATCGGCTACGCCAACCTCGGTGCGCTGCTCATGGCGTCGGGCCTCGCGTACGACTCCGACGGCGGCCGCGCGCTCGCCGGTGCGATCACCTCGCTGATGACGGGTGTGTCCTACCGTCGCTCGGCCGAGCTCGCCGGGATCGTCGGCGCGTACGAGGGATACGCCCGCAACGCCAAGGCGCACGCCCGGGTCATGCGCAAGCACGCCGCGGCGAACGACAGCGCGCGCACGCTGCACGCGGTCGACAAGGCGGTGACCGCCCGCGCCGGTGAGGAGTGGGAGACCGGCAACCGGCTCGGCGAGGCCAACGGCTGGCGCAACGCGCAGGCCTCGGTGCTCGCGCCGACCGGCACGATCGGGCTGATGATGGACTGCGACACCACCGGGATCGAGCCTGACTTCTCGCTGGTGAAGTTCAAGAAGCTGGTCGGCGGCGGCTCGATGCAGATCGTCAACCAGACGGTGCCGCGCGCGCTGCGGGCGCTGGGCTACCAGGAGGAGTCGGTCGAGGCGATCGTCGAGTACATCGTCGAGAACGGCCACGTCGTCGACGCGCCCGGACTCAAGCCCGAGCACTACGAGGTCTTCGACACCGCGATGGGCGTGCGGGCCATCCGGCCGATGGGCCACGTGCGGATGATGGCCGCGGCGCAGCCGTTCCTCTCCGGTGCGATCAGCAAGACGGTCAACCTGCCCGAGACCGCCACCGTCGAGGACATCGAGGACGTCTACTTCCAGGGTTGGAAGCTCGGGATCAAGGCCCTCGCCGTCTACCGCGACAACTGCAAGGTCGGCCAGCCGCTCTCGGCGGGCAAGACCGCGTCGGCGTCGGGCGGCAACAACGCCACCGACACCACCGCCGGCGTGGTCGTCGCCGACACCCGTCCGGTGCGGCGTCGGCTGCCGAAGTCGCGGCCGTCGACCACCACGTCGTTCTCCGTCGGCGGTGCCGAGGGCTACATGACGGCCGGCACCTACGTGCCCGGCGGCGAACTCGGCGAGGTCTTCCTCAAGCTGGGCAAGCAGGGTTCGACCCTCGCCGGTGTCATGGACGCGTTCTCCATCGCGATCTCGATCGCGCTGCAGCACGGCGTCCCGCTCGACACCTACGTGCAGAAGTTCACCAACATGCGCTTCGAGCCCGCCGGCATGACCGACGACCCCGACATCCGCATGGCGCAGTCGGTGATGGACTACATCTTCCGTCGCCTGGCGCTGGACCACCTGCCGTTCGACGAGCGGTCCGCGCTCGGCATCCACACCGCCGCCGAGCGCGCGCAGCAGCTCGAGACCGGTGCGTACGCGCCGGTGGTGGAGGAGACCGAGGCGGACGACCTCGAGGCCCTCGCGCAGTCCGCGCCGGTCGAGGTCGCTCCCGCGGCCGAGGTCGTCGAGGCCGCGGAGAAGCCCGCCCCGGCCGCCGCGCACAGCTCGACCGAACTGCTCGAGCTGCTCAACGGGTCGTCGGCCGACGCCCCGCTGTGCATGAACTGCGGCACGAAGATGCGCCCCGCCGGCTCCTGCTTCGTCTGCGAGGGTTGCGGCAGCACCAGCGGCTGCAGCTGACCTCGGCTCGTCGCACGACCGGCCCGCCGCACCACCAGATCGCTCGACGGCCCCGGCCCTCCTCGCGGAGGTCCGGGGCCGTCGTGCGTCCACCGGCCCGCCCGGACGGGGTGGGCGGCCGGCCTGCCTAGAGTCGGGACCGTGACGCGCTGGTTCGAGGACTACCCGGTCGGGAGCACGTGGGAGCTGGGCGAGGTCACGCCGAGCCTGGCGGAGATCGTCGGGTTCGCGCAGCGGTTCGACCCACAGCCGTTCCACGTCGACGAGGCGGCGGCGGGGGAGTCGGTGTTCGGCGGGATCATCGCGAGCGGGTGGCACACCGCGGCGATGGCGATGCGTCTGATCGTCGACGAGTACCTGTCGCCGGAGTCGAGCCTCGGGTCGCCGGGGGTGGACGAGGTGCGGTGGTCGGCGCCGGTGCGCCCGGACGTCACCTACCGCCTGCGGGCGGAGGTGGTCGAGGCGCGGGTGTCGGCGAGCAAGCCCGACCGCGGGATCGTCAGGACCCGGCTGGAGCTCACCGACCCCGACGGCACGTCCGTGTTCAGCACCCTGGCCACCAACCTCGTCCTGACCCGGCCCGCCGCGTGAACCGGCGTGCGCGGCAGGTGGCGCTCGCGGTCGCACCGGCCGTCGCGGCGGCGATCGGCGGCATCGGGTCGCGCCGCGCGCCGCAGGTCTACCCGACGCTGCACAAGCCCCGGTGGGCGCCGCCCGCCGGCGTGTTCGGGCCGGTGTGGACCGTCCTGTACCTCCTCATCGGGGTCGCGGGCTGGCGCCTCGCCGCCCACCCGGTCGGGCGCAAGGTCATCGCGCTGCACCTGGTCCAGCTCGCGCTGAACGCCGCCTGGCCACACGCCTTCTTCGCCCGCGGGCGCAAGCCGGTGGCCCTCGCCGTCATCGGCGCGCTCGACGCCGTGCTCGCCGTCGAGGTGGCCGCCGTCGTGAGGCGCGATCCGGCCACCGCGGCGCTGCTCGCGCCGTACCTCGCGTGGTGCGGGTTCGCGACGGCCCTGAACGCCGCGGTCGAGGAACCCCCTACGGCGTAGGCGCTCCTCGGAGGAACGTCTCCGCCGCGGCCTGGATGGTGGCCACGTAGGTCGACCAGTAGGTGGCGTCGCCGTAGTCGTCGGCGTCGTCGGGGCCGCGGCCGTCGATGAGCTCCCGCACGATGTCGGCGTGGCCCGCGTGCTGGCCGGTCTCCTCGAGCATCCGCACCAGGACCACGCCGAGCGTGCTGTCGCGGCGGTCCTCGGGCCACCACGCCATGTGGGCCGGCGCGTCGAGGCCGAGCTCGCGGACCGCAGCGTCGCTCGCGGCCCAGGTCTCCCGGTACAGATCCAGCAGGTCCGCGGTCGTCTGCTCGGCGGTGGCCCACATGTCGGCGCCGTCCCAGATCGAGCCGTCCGCGACCCACGCCAGCTCCGGCTCGCGCGGGCGGCCGACACACGAGCCGAGGTAGGTCGCCTCCATCGTGGCCAGGTGCTTGACCAGCCCCAGCAGGTTCGTGCCGGTGGGGGTCAGGGGGCGGTGGGCGTCGTACTCCGACAGCCCCTCGACCCGTGACACCACCCGCTCGCGGGCTTGCTGCAGGTACTGCAGGAGGGTGTCGCGCATCTCGGTCACGGGGGCACCGTACGACCGGCCACCGACAGTCAGCTCGCTGAAGCTGTGAGCGCGGCAGGGGAACCCTGTGGGGTCGCCGGATCGCGTGCGTCCGGTCACCGCACACGGGAACCTCAGCTGCATCGGCCCGCGCACGGCGGGCCACATCCCCGAGAGGCGGTCACGGCGCGCGTGGTCACGTCGGTGCTCGCCCTGCTGCTCGGTCTGGTCGTGGTCCTCGCGATCACCGCGGCGACCGGGTACTTCGTCGCCCAGGAGTTCGCCTACATGGCGGTCGACCGGTCGACCCTGCGTGCCCGCGCCGAGGCGGGTGACGCCGCGGCCGCCCGGGCGCTGGAGGTCACCGGCCGCACGAGCTTCATGCTGTCCGGCGCCCAGTTGGGGATCACCGTGACCGGCCTGGTGGTCGGGTACGTCGCCGAACCCCTGATCGGGGAATCGGTCGGCACGTTGCTCGGCGGGATCAGCGTCCCCAGCGGCGTCGGCATCGCCGTCGGCACCGTCGTCGCCCTCGTGCTCTCGACGGTGGTCCAGATGGTGTTCGGCGAGCTGTTCCCCAAGAACCTCGCCATCTCCCGCCCGGAACCGGTCGCAAGGCGGCTCTCGCGTTCCACGCTGGTCTACCTCGCCGTGGCGGGCTGGCTGGTGAAGGTCTTCGACGCCTCGTCGAACGCCCTGCTCCGTCTGCTCCGCATCGAGCCGGTGCACGACGTCGAGCACGCGGCGAGCGCCCGCGACCTGCGGCGCATCGTCACCGACGCCGGCTCCGCGGGCGGGCTGACCGAGGACCTCTCGGTGCTGCTCGACCGCACGCTCGACACCTCGACCCGGCCGGTGCGGCACGCCATGGTGCCGCGCCGGCGCACCGACACCGTCGACGCCGGCGCCCGGGTCGCCGAGGTCGCGCCCACCATGCGGCACGGCCACTCCCGTTACCCGGTGGTCGACGACACGGACCGGGTCCTCGGCGTGCTCCACCTCGTCGACGTCCTGGGTGCCGACCCCGACGCGCGCGCGGGCGATCTCGCCCGACCGGCGTGCGTCGTCCCCGAGGCCATGACGCTGCCCGCGGCGTCGCGCACCCTGCGCGGGCGGCGGGCCCAGCTCGCCGTGGTCCTCGACGAACACGGCAGTTTCGCGGGCATCCTGACCCACGAGGACATCGCCGAGGAGGTCGTCGGCGAGCTCACCGACGAACACGACGACGCCCCGCCGCCCGGCGTGTCCGCGCACGACGACGGCACCTGGACCGCCGCGGGGGACCTCGGCCTCGACGAACTCGCCCGGGCCCTCGACGTGCGTCTGCCCGAGGTGGAGGCCGAGACGGTCGCGGGCCTCGCCATCGCCGCGCACGACGGCTTCCCCGCCGTCGGTGACACCGTCCGGCTCGCGCTGCCCACCCAACCCGCCGACCTGCTGCTCGACCCCACACCCGTCCGCCACCTGGAGATCGACGTCCTCGCCACCGACCCGCACGTCCCCACCCGGGTCCGCGTGCGCGTGACCACCGCCGCGGGCCTGATCACCGAGGCGAGGGTGTGATGGAGAACCCCTGGGTCGTCGGCGTCGCGACCGCGGCCTTCATCGGGCTGTCGGCGTTCTTCGTCGCGGTCGAGTTCGCCGTGATCGCCGCCAAGCGGCACCGCCTCGAGGACGCAGCTGCGACCAGCCGTTCGGCACGCGCCGCGTTGCGCAGCGCGTCGGAACTGACCCTGCTGCTCGCGGGATCGCAGCTGGGCATCACCGTCTGCACCCTCGCGCTCGGCGCCATCAGCAAGCCCGCGGTGCACCACTGGTTCACGCCCGTCTTCGAGGGCTGGGGCCTCGCGGCCTGGCTCGCCGACGCCGCGGGCTTCGTCCTGGCGCTGCTGGTCGTGACGTTCCTGCACCTGGTGGTCGGCGAGATGGCCCCGAAGTCGTGGGCGATCGCCCACCCGGAACGGTCGGCGACGCTGCTGGCGCTGCCGATGCGGGCGTTCATGGCGCTCACGCGGCCGTCGCTGCGGGTGCTCAACGGGATGGCCAACTGGTGCCTACGCCGCGTCGGTGTCGAGCCCGCCGACGAGGTCGCCTCGGTCACCGACCCGGCTTCGCTGCGTCAGCTGGTCGAACACTCCGCCGCGGCGGGCACCCTCGACCCCGCTCGCTCCACGGCCGTGGTGACGGTGCTCGAGTTCACCGAGGCCACGGTCGGCGACGTCCTGGCGCCGGGCGCCCCGACGGGCGTGCCGGCCCACGCGACCGTCGCCGACGTGCAGGCCGCCGCCCGGGTCTCGGGGCACCTGCGGATCCTGCTCGGCGACGACGCGGTCGTCCACGTCCGCGACACCCTCGGCCTGGAGCCGGGATCGCCCGCCCGGGCCCACGCCCGGCCGGTGCCCCGCCTGGACGAGGCCCTTCCGCTGCCGGACGCCCTGCGCCGGCTGCAGGAGCGCGGCGAGCAACTCGCCGTGGTCGAGCGGGCCGACGGTCGGCGTGCGGTCGTGACCGTCACCGACCTGGTCGGACGGCTGCTCGTGCCGAGCGCGGCATGAGCAGGCGCCGCGGCCGGGCCGCACCCTGATCCGTGGGCGCGGGCGCCGTGACGGGGCGCGTGCCCCCGAACCTCCGCTGGATCGGCCGTTCCACGAACCGGTACGACAGCGCGGCGAGTGTCACGCCCACGACCACCGACCACACCAGCCGCGGCCACCACGGGCCGTCCTGCAGCCACGCGGTCGGCAGGGGCGCGAACAGGTACAGCCCGTAGGAACGCCGACCGAGCCAGACGAGGGGTCGCCAGGACAGCACCCGCGTCCCCGCCCGGACCGCCGTCAGGAAGGTCAGGGTCGCGGCGACGGTCAGCAGTTGGGGCCGGATCGTGTACTCGACGTGGGCGAGCAGCAACCCGCTCACGCCGAGGGCCACGGACACACCCACCAGCGGCCACGCCGACCGGCTCGGCACGGTGCGCCCACGCAGCACCGCAGCCAGCAGACACCCGGCGAGGATGGACCAGCCGCGGGTGACGGGGGAGAAGTAGCCCAGGTGGCCGATCGGGGTCCCGAACGGGTCGACCACGACCGCGGCCGCGATCGACAGGGCGATGCCCGCCGCCGCGAGCCACGCGACGTGGCGCCCGCGCACCAGGACCAGGGCGAGCGGCCACACCAGGTAGAACTGCTCCTCGACCGACAGCGACCAGGAGTGGCCCATCCAGCCCATCGGGCCGTCGACCGCCAGCACGAGGTCGGACACGTAGCTCAGGGCGAAGACCGCGTGCAGCCACGACGTGTGGGTCGGCAGCAGCAGGCTGATGACGGCCAGCACCACCAGCGCCGGGTACAGACGCACCGCCCGCCGCAGGTAGAACCTCCCGAACGCGATCCGGCCCGTGCGTTCCCGTTCGTCGAGCAGCAACCCGGTGATGAGGTATCCGGACAGCACGAAGAAGGCGTCGACGCCGAGCCAGCCGCCCTCACACCCGGGGATGCGGGCGTGGAAGGCGATGACGGCGACGCACGCCACGGCCCGCAGGCCGTCGAGACTTCCGATGCGTCCGATGCACGCACCCTAAGGAGGCATCGGGAGCCCGGCAATCCGAACACCGCGGTGCGCGAGTGCCCGGAAATCCTCGACGCAGAAGGGATTTCCGGCAACGGTTGCCGGCGCAGACGTTCGATTCGCAGAGACGTCCGGACGGGCGGCCGACGGCGCGTCGGCTAGCGTCGCGTCTGTGAGCTCCGACGACCTCGCGCCGAGCGAGCGCACGGCCGTCCGGTTCCCGGAAGGTCCGCCGGCGCGTCCGGTCGTGCGCATCCTGGTCCGGTTGCTGCTCGTGCTGCTGCTGATCCTCGCCAGTTGGTTGCTGGTCTGGCTCGAGCGCGGCGACTACGTCGACAACTACGACGGCAGCGTCTCGGCTGTCGACGCGCTGTACTACACGACCGTCACGTTGACCACGACCGGCTACGGCGACATCACCCCGGTGACCACCCAGGCGCGGCTCGTCAACGCGCTGGTCGTCACCCCGATGCGGTTGCTGTTCGTGGTGCTGCTGGTCGGCACGACCATCAAGGCGCTCACCACGAGGTCGCGCGAGGAATTCCGGCTGGCACGGTGGAGGAGACGGGTGAACCATCACGTCGTGGTGCTGGGTGGCGGCACCAAGGGACGCAACGCCGCCAAGGCGCTCGAGGACAAGGGCGAGGCGCAGCGCGGTGTCGTGGTCGTCGACCAGAGCCGTCACGCGGTCGACGCCGCCACGGCGAACGGCTGGGTCGGTGTGCAGGGATCGGCGACCGACACCGGCGTCCTGCGTCAGGCGGGTGTCGACCGGGCGCGCACGGTGATCATCGCGCTCGACCGCGACGACACGGCCATCCTCGCCACGCTCACCGTGCGTCGGATGTCGAGCGCGTGCGCGGTGATCGCCTCGGTCCGTGAGTCCGGCAACGCCGAACTGATCCGGCAGAGCGGCGCCACCACCGTCATCGTCACCTCCGAGACCGCCGGCCGGTTGCTCGGTCTCGCGACCGCGAGCCCCGAGACCGTCGAGGTGGTCAACGACCTGCTGGCGTTCGGCAGTGGCCTCGACATCGACGAGCGCGAGGTGACGGCCGCCGAGATCGGGCACGACGTCGACGCCATCGGCGTGCCCGTCATGGCGGTGGTGCGGCAGGGCACGTTGCTGCTCTACCACCACCCGGACATCGGCACGATCCGTCCGCGCGACCGCATCATCTACGCCCTCGCGGTCTCCCACGATCCCGCGCCGCTGCCGGGGGAGTGACCGCGTTCGTCTTCGGGTACGGCTCGCTCGCCGTTCCCGTTCCGGGCGGTTTCGCGGCCCGGCTCGCCGGAGCGCGGCGGGCGTGGACCGTTGCCATGGACAACACCGTCGACCTGCCCGCGTACAAGCACCATCTCGACGTCGAGGGATCCCGACCCGACGTCTGCGTCGCCTACCTCGACCTGCTCGACGACGAGGGTTCCGCGGTCGACGGCGTCTGCCGTCCGGTCGACGACTCCACGCTCGCGTCGCTGGATCTCCGCGAGCGGCAGTACGAGCGGATCGACGTGACCGCCCGGGTCACACCCTCGCGCGGCCCGACCTGGGCGTACATCGGTCGCGCGGAGTCCCGGGAGCGGGCGGCGGCGGCGAGGCGGGCGGGCCGGCTGGTGGTGTCCCGGGCCTACCTCGACGCGGTCCCGTCCGGCACCACCACCGACCTGCCGGTGCTCGACCTCGTCCGCGTCGACACGCCGTGAGGCCGGCGCTCAGGTGATGGGTGCGGACCCGAAGACGGCGTCGAACCGCTTGCACCAGATCGCGACGGTGGTGAACGACGCGACGTCGGTGCCCGTGGGCACGGCGTAGTTGAGGTTGCCGTCGGTGGCGCGCAGTGGCCCGAGCTCGAGGTACCGCCCGACGTCGAGGTCGCCGGGTGTGGACGACCCGAGCACGACCTGCAGGTCGGGGCCGTCGGACGTCGAGAACCCCATGAGCCGCACGAGGTGTTCACCCGAGGCGAGCCGGATGAGCAGGACGTCGCCGGTGGTCTCGTGCTCGCCGGACACGAACGCGGTGCGGGAGATCAGGACGTCCTCGGGAGGCGGGGTCGTGACGACGCCCGTGGTGGGGGAGTCCGTGACGGGCGAGCTCGCCGTGGTCGGGGCCGACGTGGTCGTGTCGAGCACCTCGGCGGCGACGGTGTCGGGAAGTGCTTCGTCGGCGTAGGAGGAGGTGAACAACCGCCAGGGCTCGAACCACAACGACCCGGCGACGACGACCGCCACGACGGCGACGCCCAGCGCGATCCACAGCCGTCCTCGGCGCACGCGTCCTCCCGGTGGTCAGGAGCATGCTGACCGGGCTGCCTGGGTGGACGCTGTGGACCGTCCCGGCCCGGGTCAGTCGGTCGCGGTCTCGCGCTCGACTGCGACGGCGCAGCGGGCGCACCGCATGCGAGGGAACGGCCACCGCTCACCCGCTGTCGGCCACGCGCCTCCGGTGACCTCGGTGACCAGGCCGCAGAGCGCCACCCGGTGCCCGGGCCACACCGCGTGGGTGAGCTGGCGGGGTTCGGAAGCCGGGTCGGTCTGCCACCCGACCACCGGCCACCCGAACGGCAACGAGACGGGGCTCGGTGCGGTGAGCGTCATGGGGCCTCCGTGGAGTGGGCGTCGACCTCGGTGTCGACCACCACCGGTTCCCTACCCCACCCGGGACGGGCCTCAACCTCAGGACGGACGAGCAGCCCGCGCGTGGTCGAGATCGGGCTCGAGGTACATCACGCGGGCCTCGGGCACGACCTCGCGCACCCGCGCCTCGGCCGCGTCGATCGCGGCCGCGACCTGGTCCAGGGTCTCCGCGGCCGGCATCGCGAGCTTGGCGCCGACGAGCAGTTCCTCGGGGCCGAGGTACATCGTGCGGACGTGGATGACCCGGTCGACCCCGGGTCCCCGCAGGGCGGTGTCGATCTTCGCCAGGGTCTCCGGCGACGCCCCCTCGCCCAGCAGCAGGCTCTTGGTCTCGACGATGAGGATCACCGCGACCGCCAGCAGCAGGATGCCGATGGCGAGGGTGCCGATGCCGTCCCACACCGGTTCGTCGAGGCCCCACGCGAGGCCGACGCCCGCGAGCGCCAGCACCAGGCCGGTGAGGGCCGCGGTGTCCTCGAGCAGCACGACGGGCAGCTCGGGGTTCTTGGCGCGACGGATGAACGCGAACCAGCCCCGGCCGTCGAGCATCGGACGCGCCTCACGGACCGCGGTGCGCAGCGAGAACGACTCGAGCACGATCGCCCCGACCAGCACGGCGACCGCGATGATCGGGCTCTCCAGCTCGTGCGGGTGCCGGATCTTCTCCTCGCCCTCGTAGACCGCGAACAGCCCACCGAGCGCGAAGATCACCAGCGCCACGAGGAACGCGTAGATGTAGCGGTCGCGGCCGTAGCCGAACGGGTGCTCGGGGGTCGCGGCCCGGCGCGCCCGGCGCCCGCCGATGAGCAGCAGGCCCTGGTTGCCGCTGTCGACGAGGGAGTGCACGCCCTCGGCGAGCATCGAGCTCGACCCGGTGATGGCCCAGGCGATGAACTTCAGGACGGCGATGCCGAGGTTGGCCGCCAGTGCGGCGATGATCGCCTTGCCACCGCTGTGGCCACCGCCCTGCCCCTCACCGGGCCCGCCGCTGGCTCCGCCGTCGCCCGCGTGTCCGCTGGTGCTCGCGCCGTGCCTGCTCGTGTCCCCGCCGTCCGCCATGTGCGGGACGTTAGCGCGGGGTCAGCGGAGGGTGTGGGCGGTGCGGGTCCGGTGGTCCGCGTCACGCCCCCGTGACGAACGTCGACCCGGCCGTGTCCCACCGCTGACGACCGTCCGTCGCGGCCCCACCCGAAGCGGGCGGTCGTCCTGTGCTCCCGGTGAGGGGGAGCCACGTCCCGGTGGCACCAGCCGGGTCAGGTCATACAGTTCCCGGGTGTTCCGGACGTCGTGGTTCCCCCTCACCGCCGCGGGCCTCGCGGTCGTCCTGCTCGCCGGGTGCGGCAGTGACGGCGACGGCCGCACCGTCACCAACCAGGCTCCGAACCCGTCGGTCGCCCGCTCGCTCGAGCCGACGCCCGCGCCACCGAGTGTCGCCGGCTCACCGACCGCCGGCGCCGACGGCGCGGTGAGCTTCGCGGGCGTGACCGTCACCGACGCCCTCGACCTCTCGGCCACGCCGGAGATCACCGCGACCAACACCGCGCCGGCGCCGGGGTTGCTGGTCCAGGACCTCGTGGTCGGCACCGGGGCGACGGCGTCGTCGACCTCGACGGTCACGCTGCACTACGTGGGCGCGCTGTACTCCGACGGCAAGGAGTTCGACTCCGACTTCACCCAGGCCGCGCCCGAACCGCGCAAGCTCGGTGACTCCATCGCGGGGTTCGCGCAGGGGGTCGGCGGCACCGAGGGGGTCACCCCGATGAAGGTCGGCGGCCGCCGACTGCTGGTGTTCCCGGCCTCGCTGGGCTACGGCCCGGTGCCGCAGGACGCGATCCCGGCCCACTCCAGCCTGGTGTTCCTCGTCGACCTGCTGTCGGTGTCCTGACCGGTCAGGCCGGGGCGAGCGCGCCCCGTTCGACCAGGGCGGTCACCGTCGCCCGAGCGCCGTCACGGTGCAGCGAGTCCAGCGCAGCGGTGTAGGCCTCGACGAAACGCGGTTCGTCGGCGAGGTCGCCGAACAGCGTGCGGTCCTCGACGAACGCGAGACCGCCGCGTCCCGCGCGTTCGCGCAGGGTGTCGGCCAGGCGGTCGACGATCTCGATCGGGTCGCCCTGCTCGTCGGTGCCCTCGTCGTAGCGGGCCCAGCTCGCCACGACCGCGGCGGCACGCTCCATCGGACCGCCCTTGTCCAGCTGCTCGCGGATGACCGGCAGCAACCACTTGGGGATGCGGTCGGAGCTCTCGGCGCACAGCCGCGCCACGGTGTCGCGGACGTTGGCGTTGGAGAACCGGGCGACCAGTTCGCGGCGGTAGGCGTCGAGGTCGATGCCCGGCACCGGGTCGAGCGTCGGGCTGGCCTCGAACTCCATGTAGGCCAGCAGGAACCGCTCGAACAGCTCGTCCTGGCAGACCTCGTGCACAAGGCGGTAGCCGGAGAGGTAGCCGAAGTAGCACAGCGACTGGTGGCTCGCGTTGAGCAGGCGCAGCTTCATCAGCTCGTAGGGACGGACGTCGTCGACCACCTGCACGCCCACCTCCTCGAACGCAGGACGTCCGAGCGGGCCGAAGGAATCCTCCAGCACCCACTGGGTGAACGGCTCGCACACGACCGGCCAGGCGTCGTCGATGCCGAGGGTGTCGCGGACCATCGCGACGTCGTCGGGGGTGGTGACGGGCGTGATCCGGTCGACCATCGAGTTGGGGAAGTGGACCTCGTCCTCGACCCACTCGCCGAGCTCGGGATCGGCGAGCCGCGCGTAGGTCGTGAAGACCCGCTGCGCGACGTGCCCGTTGCCCTCGATGTTGTCGCAGCTCATGATCGTGAACGGCGCGATGCCCGCGGCCCGGCGTCGGCGCAGGCCCTCCGTGACCAGCCCGAACGTCGTGCGGGGCGGTTCGCCGGAGCTGAGGTCGTGCTGCACCTCCGGGTCGGCGACGTCGAACTCGCCGGTGACGGCGTCGATGTTGTAGCCACCCTCGGTGACCGTGAGCGAGACGATCCGCGTGGTCGGGTCGGCGAGTTTGGCCAGGACGGCCTCGGGATCCGACGGCGCGTGCAGGTAGTCGACGATCGAGCCGATCACCCGGGGCGTCGTGGAGCCGTCGGCGGCCTTCTCGACCAGCGTGTACAGGCCGTCCTGGGCGTCGAGGACCTCGGCCATGCGGAGGTCGCCGGGGAGCACGCCGACGCCGCAGATCGCGAACTCACGCGCCCGGCCCTCGGAGAGCAGGCGGTCGACGTACATCGCCTGGTGCGCGCGGTGGAAACCGCCGACGCCCAGGTGCACGATGCCCGCCACCAAGCCCTCCCGGTCGTACGACGGACGGGGGACGTCGGCCGGCAGGTCGCCGAGGGTCGCGGAGGACAGCGTCGTCGCCATGCGCTCATACGATCACGGTCGTGCACATCTGAGCAAGACGCCCGGTGGGTCCGCTCAGGCCGCGACGGGTTCCGCGACGGCGGGAGTGGCGACCCGGCGTCGTCCCCGGCGCAGCAGGACCAGGCCGAGCAGGGCGGCGAGCGCGCACGCCGCGGCGCCGAGCACCAGGCCGGCGCGGCCGCCCCAGGTCTCGGCGACCCAGCCCGCGACCGGTCCGCCGATCGGGGTGGTGCCGAGGAACGCGGTGGCCCACAGCGCCATGACCCGCCCGCGCATCTCCGGCGCGGCGGCCAGCTGGATCGTCGAGTTGCCCACCGAGGTGAAGGCGATCGAGGCCGCGCCGACCAGGGCCATGGCGCCGACGGCGAGCCACGGCGACGGCGCGAGCGCCGCGGCCAGCAGGACCACGGCGAAGGCCGCGGCCGAGCCGACGAGACCCCGCGCGCCGGTGCGGCCGTGGCCCGCGACCCACAGGCCGCCGACCACCGCGCCGACCCCCATCGAGGCGGTGAGCCAGCCGTAGAGCTCGGCGCCCTGACCGAAGGTCTGGCTCGCCACGATCGGCAGCGTCACGGAGAACTCGTAGGCCAGGCAGCCGATGAGCGCCATCATCAGCAGCGGCACCGCCAGTTCCGGGTTGCCGCGCACGTGGGCGAGGCCCTCGCGGAGTTGGCCCTTGGCGCGGGCGGCGGGGCGGGAGGGGCGCAGGGCGGTGGTGTCGAGCCGGGCCAGGGACGCGACGACCGCAGCGAAGCTGACGGCGTTGAGCAAGAAGCAGACGCCGATGCCACCGGCGGCGATGATCAGCCCGGCGACGGCCGGACCGACGGCGCGGGCGACGTTCACCAGCACCGAGTTGAGGCTGACCGCGTTGCGCAGGGCGTCGGCGCCGACCAGTTCGAGCACGAACGACTGCCGGGCCGGGTTCTCGAACGCGTTGTTGAGGCCGAGCGCGACGGCGAGCAGGTAGACCTGCCAGACCGCGACGGCGCCGGTGATGGTCAGCAACCCGAGGGCGAGCGCGAGCAACCCCATGACCGCCTGCAACGCCATCATCAGCCGGCGCTTGTCGACCCGGTCCGCGACGACACCGGCGTACGGACCCAACACCAGCACCGGGATGGTCTGCAGCGCCACGGCGAAGCCGACCGCGGTGGCGCTGTGGGTGAGGGTGAAGACCAGCCAGGACTGGGCGACGGTCTGCATCCAGGTGCCCACCAGCGACACCGACTGACCCGCCACGTAGCGGCGGTAGTTGGGGATGGAGAGGGAAGCGAAGGTGGCGTGCCGGAGTTCGGACAGGGCGCTGGACGCGCGGGCGATCGAGGTCATCGTGGGGTGTGGGCCTCCTGGCCGGGTGCGGACGGGATCGTGGGGCCGAGGGCGCGCGCGAGCGCCTCGAACGCGGGGAGGGCGGCGCGCAGGTCGGCCGCGTGGTCGGCGCCGATGGCCGTCACCGCGCGGGTGAAGACCTTGGTGCGGTCGCGACGCAGCCGCTGGTGCAGCAGCCGGCCCGTGGGCGTGACGGCGACGACCGTGACCCGCTTGTCCGTCGGGTCGGGCGAGCGGGTCACCAGGCCGCGGGTCTCGAGCTTGCCGAGGACCCGCGACAGCATCGTCGGGTTGAGGCCCTCCTGGTGCGCCAGCTCCCCGGCACTGAGCGGGCCGAGGCGGGCGGTGCTCGACAGCACCGAGACCTGGGTGCGGGTGAGGCCGTCGGTGTCGACCTGACGGTCCACGCCCTTCGCCGCCTTGGTGACGGCGACACGGAACCGGGACACCTCGTCGGCGTCGAACGCCGGCATCGCTTCACCTCGCTAACAGTTGCCTGTCGGCAAGCATACGCCGTCACTCGCGCGTGTGCGGCGAGTGGGCAGAAACCCCCGTGAGTGGGCGGAAAGAGGTGACCACTCACCGCAGGAGGTGCCCACTCACCAGGACTCCGGGGTGCGCCTGCGCCGGAGGGGGGCGGTGGCTACGACGGCGGGCGGAGGGTGGCGAAGGGGTCGGTGACGGTGACGGTGCGACTGGTGAACCGGTAGACGGCGGCGGGGCGGCCGCCCCTGGCGCCGGACGCGCTGGTCTCGCCGGTGGGCTCGATCGTGCCGCGGCGGGTGAGGACGCGGGCGAGGTTGGTGGCGTCGACCTGGTAGCCCAGGGCCGCGCTGACGATCTCGCGCAGCGTGTGGAGGGTGAACCGCTCCGGCGCCAGCGCGAAGCCGATGTTGGAGTAGGAGAGCTTGGCCCGCAGGCGTTCCACCGCGGCGTCGACGAAGAACCGGTGGTCGAAGGCGGTGGGCGGCAGGTCGTCGACGTCGAACCAGCGGGTGTCCTCCGGCAGTGCGGGGGAGACGTCGGAGGGGACGAGCGCGAGGTAGCCCGTGGCGAGCACCCGGGCGCGGGGGTCGCGGTCGACCTTGCTGTGGGTCGCGACCTGCTCGATCCAGGCGACGTCGCGGACGTCGACCTTCGTGGCCAGGTGGGCGGCGATCGCCTCGCGCAACCGTTGCGTCGGGTGCACCCCACCGCCGGGCAACGCCCAGCGGCCGGCCTCCGGGGCCCTGGTGCGTTGCCAGAGCAGCACCGACAGCCGGTCCTCGCGGACCGAGAGCACCACGCCGAGCACCTCGTGGCCGTACGCCGGGAACGGAGCCGCCGACGACGGGGTCGCGTCTGCTGCGTCACGTCCGCCGCGGCCTGCCACGGAGGCGATGCTAGCGTCGTCGGCGAGGTTACCGCCTCACAGTCGAAAACCGGAGGGTCCGATGACCGCCACGCTGACCGACACGACCTGGCAGGACGAGGTCCAGCGCCTCGCCCGGCAGCAGAACGCCGTGGTGCTCGCCCACAACTACATGCGCCCGGAGATCCAGGACGTCGCCGACCACGTCGGGGACTCCCTCGCGCTGTCGCGCATCGCCGCGGCCACGGACGCCGACACGATCGTGTTCTGCGGCGTGCACTTCATGGCCGAGACGGCCAAGATCCTCAGCCCGCACAAGAAGGTCGTGGTCCCGACCGCCGAGGCCGGCTGTTCGCTCGCCGACACCATCGACGCCGACCAACTGCGCGCCTGGAAGGCCGACAACCCCGGCGCGGTCGTGGTCGCCTACGTCAACACCAGCGCCGCGGTGAAGGCCGAGGCCGACATCTGCTGCACCAGCTCCAACGCCGTGCAGGTGGTCGAGTCGATCCCGCGCGACACCCCGGTGCTGTTCCTGCCCGACCAGTTCCTCGGCGCGCACGTCAAGCGGCAGACCGGCCGCGAGAACATCTCGATCTGGCTGGGGGAGTGCCACGTCCACGCCGGGATCAGCCCCACCGACGTGCGCACCCAGGTGGCGGCCCACCCCGACGCCGAACTGCTCGTCCACCCCGAGTGCGGCTGCGCCACCTCGGCCCTGTGGCTCGCGGGTGAGGGTGAGCTGCCGATGGGCCGGACCCGGATCATGTCGACCGGCGGGATGGTCGACGCCGCACGGGACATGACGGCCTCCACCGCGCTGGTCGCCACCGAGGTTGGCATGCTCCACCAGCTCGAGAAGGTCAACAGCCGCACCCGGTTCCTGCCGATGAACCCCAAGGCGTCGTGCCGGTTCATGAAGATGACCACGCCGGAGCTGCTGCTGCGGGCGCTGCGCGAGGGCCGCGACGAGATCGTCGTCCCGGTCGACGTCGCCGCCCGCGCGCGCCGCTCGGTCGAGCGCATGATCGCCATCGGTACCCCCGGCGGTGGCGAGTGAGCGGCGAACGCGAGGTCGACGTCCTGGTCGTCGGCGCCGGGGTGGCCGGGCTGTCCACCGCCCTCGGCCTCGGGTTGGCGCGCTCGGTGCTCGTCGTCGACGCCGCACCCGCCGGTGACGGCGGCAGCACGCGGTGGGCGCAGGGCGGGATCGCCGCCGCCGTCGACTCCTCCGACGACCCGGCCGACCACGCCGCCGACACCGCCGTCGCCGGCGCCGGCCTCTGCGACCCCCGCGCCCTGGCCGCGCTGGTGGAGGAGGGACCGCTGCGGGTGGCCGAACTCATCGCCGCCGGCGCCCGCTTCGACCGCGCCGACGACGGCCGGCTGGCGCTGGGGATCGAGGGCGGGCACCACCGCCGCCGCGTCGTGCACGCCGGCGGTGACGCCACCGGCGCCGAGGTCTTCCGCAGCCTCACCGAGGCCGCCGCGGCCGCCGGCATCGAACGGTTGCATGAAGCAACGGTCACCGGACTGCTCGTGGCCGACGGGCGCGTCGCCGGCGCCGACGTCGTCACCCCGACCGGCCCGGTGCGGGTCCGCGCCCGCGCCGTTGTCCTGGCCACCGGCGGCCTCGGGCACGTCTACCCGGCCAGCACCAACCCCGCGCCCGTCACCGGCACCGGTCTCGCCCTGGCCCTGCGCGCCGGCGCCACCCTCACCGATGTCGAGTTCGTGCAGTTCCACCCGACGGCGTTGTTCACCGGCGAGACCCACGGCCAACTCCCGCTGGTCACGGAGGCCCTGCGGGGCGAGGGCGCGATCCTGCGGGACGACGACGGCCACGCGTTCATGGCCGGGCGGCACCCGCTGGCCGACCTCGCTCCGCGCGACGTCGTGGCCCGCGCCATCCACGACGTCATGACCACCACCGGACGTCCGCACGTGTGGCTGGACGCGACCCATCTGCCCGCCACCGTGTGGGCCGACCACTTCCCGACCGTCGCCGCCGCCTGTGCGGCGCTGGGCCTCGACCCGCGGCGGGCCCCGATCCCGGTCGCCCCGGCCGAGCACTTCCTGTGCGGCGGGGTCGAGGTCGACCGCACGGGCCGGACGGAGGTCGCCGGCCTGTACGCGGTGGGTGAGGTCGCGGCCACGGGCGTCCACGGCGCCAACCGGTTGGCGTCGAACAGCTTGCTCGAGGGCTTGGTCTTCGGCCGTCGGCTGGCCGCGCGCCTCGTCCTCGACGTCCCCGACGCCGTGTCCGGACCGGTGCACGCTGCAACGCTGACGCCCGAGCCGGTGGCCGCGGCCGCCGCGCGGGAGATCCTCGGTGCCCACGCCGGAGTGGTCCGCGACGCCGCCGGCCTGGAACTCGCCGCGAAGGAACTGGACGCCGTGGCGGCCCCGGCCGACCCGACCTGGCTGGTCGCCTCGGCGGTCGTCGCCGCGGCCCAGGTGCGGCGGGAGAGCCGCGGCGCCCACTTCCGGAGGGACTTCCCCGAGCGCAGCGAGTGGTGGCGGCGGCGGGTCGCCGTGCGCCTGGACGCCGACGGCCGTCCGCTCGCGACCGTTGCACCGAGCACCACTGCGACGGTGGCCGCATGAGGCCGGCGACCGCCGCGGCTCTCGTGGACGCGGGTCTGGACCCCGACGCCGTCACCGCGCTCGTCCGCGCGGTGCTCGCCGAGGACCTCGGCGAGGCGGGCGACGTCACGTCCCTCGCCACCGTCCCCGCCGAGGCGGTGCTCGACGTCCGCTACGTCGTCCGTGAGGCGGGGGTCGTCGCCGGTCTGCCGGTGCTGGCCGCGATGGTCGACACCGCCGTCGGCCCCGATGCCGTGCTCGACCTGCTGGTGGCCGACGGTGCCCGCGTGGAGCCGGGAACGGCCGTGGCGGCGCTGCGAGCGCCCGCGCGGGCGGTCCTGACCCTCGAACGCACCTCGCTCAACGTGCTCGGGCACCTGTCGGGTGTCGCCACCGCCACCCGGGCCTGGGCCGACGCCGTGGCCGGAACCGGGGCCGCCGTGCGCGACACCCGCAAGACGATGCCGATGCTCCGTGCGTTGGAGAAGTACGCCGTGCGCCTCGGCGGCGGGGTCAACCACCGCACCGGCCTGTACGACGCCGTGCTGATCAAGGACAACCACGTGTCCGCGGCGGGCGGGGTCGGCGCGGCCCTGGACGCCGCGTACGCCGCCCACCCGCGCGGCACGATGGTCGTGCAGGTGGAGGTCGACTCCCTCGCCCAGCTCGACGAGGCGCTCGACCACGTCGCCGAGCAGGTCCTGCTCGACAACTTCGGCCTCGACGACCTGCGGACCGCCGTGGCCCGGGTACGCGAGCGCGCCCCGAAGACCGTGCTCGAGGCGAGCGGCGGGCTCACCCTCGACGTCGCCCGTGCCGTCGCGGCGACCGGGGTCGACCTGCTGGCTGTCGGCGCGCTCACCCACTCGGCGCGCAACCTCGACATCGGCCTGGACGCCGTCGAAGATCGGTCGGTGTGACCGTCCCGTTCCCGGAAGCCACCACCCCGCAGCCCGACCGGAAGGCCGTCCTGCTCGGCTATCTCG
Organism: Jatrophihabitans sp. YIM 134969; assembly: GCF_054456675.1. NCBI lineage: Bacteria > Bacillati > Actinomycetota > Actinomycetes > Jatrophihabitantales > Jatrophihabitantaceae > Jatrophihabitans > Jatrophihabitans sp. YIM 134969. The sequence continues at coordinate 47,877 of NZ_JBTJEQ010000025.1, read as the reverse complement.
ACTTCTTCCGGTCGACCGTCGCGGCCAAGCTCCGCTCCCTGCCCGAGGGTGGGGCCCGGCGCAGCGTCGTCCCCAGCGGGTGGACGCCGCTGGAGCTCGTCGTGCACCTGACGGCCATGGAACGCCGCTGGCTGGTGTGGGGGTTCGAGGGTGTCGTCGTCGGAGACCCGTGGCGCGACACCGTCGACGACCGGTGGTTCGTCGCGCCGGAGGTCGACGTCGAGGACGTGCTGACCGCGCTCACCGAGCAGGGCGCCGAGACCCGGCGGGTCGTCGCCGCCCACGACCTCGAGGAGATCGGTGCCCCGAGCGAGCGGTGGGACAGCGCGCCGCCCGCCACGCTGGAACGGGTGCTCCTGCACGTGTTCCAGGAGTACGCGCGGCACGCGGGCCACCTCGACGTCGTGGTCGAACTCGCCGGCGGCGCCACCGGGGAGTGAGATCACCTGACGGCGAACGCGGGAGGTACTCACCCCGGCCCCCCCGGTGCAAGGATGGTGGGGTGACCGCACCACGGGACCAGGACCCCGCGCCGGCCGAACCGTCCGCCCACGAACGCCGCGCCCAGCGCCCGGCCATCCTCACCGTCGACGACGACCCCAGCGTGAGCCGCGCGGTCGCCCGCGACCTGCGTCGGCGCTACGCCGAGGACTACCGCATCGTGCGGGCCGAGTCCGGTCCGCAGGCCCTCGACGCCATGAAGGAACTGGCCCTGCGCGGCGAGCAGATCGCCGTGCTCGTGGCCGACTACCGGATGCCGGGGATGTCGGGCATCGAGTTCCTCGAGCAGGCCATGGACCTGTACCCCGCCGCCCGCCGGGTGCTGCTCACGGCCTACGCCGACACCAACGCGGCCATCGACGCGATCAACGTCGTCGACCTCGACCACTACCTGCTCAAGCCGTGGGACCCGCCGGAGGAGAAGCTCTACCCCGTCCTCGACGAACTGCTGGACTCGTGGAAGCGGGACCGGCGGCGCAGCATCCCCGAGACCAAGATCGTCGGTCACCGGTGGAACGCCCGCAGCTACGAGGTGCGCGACTTCCTGGCCCGCAACCAGTTGCCGTACCGCTGGTTCTCCGCCGACCAGCCCGAGGGTGAGCGGCTGCTCAGCGCCGCCGGCGTCGACGCCTCCCTGCTGCCGGTCGTCATCACCGAGGACGGCGAGTGCCTCTGCGACCCCACCGAGCAGGAGCTCGCCGCCAAGGTCGGCCTGCACACGACCGCCGACCGCGACTTCTACGACCTGGTGGTCGTCGGCGCCGGACCGGCCGGGCTCGGCGCCGCGGTGTACGGCGCGTCCGAGGGCCTCAAGACCGTCCTGGTCGAGCGCAGCGCCACCGGCGGTCAGGCCGGGCAGAGCAGCAACATCGAGAACTACCTCGGTTTCCCCGACGGCGTCTCCGGTGCCGCCCTCACCGACCGGGCCCGCCGGCAGGCGCTGAAGTTCGGCGCCGAGGTGCTTTCGGCCTGTGACGCGAGCGCGTTGGCGATCGAGGGCTCGGCCCGGACGGTGAAGCTGTCCGACGGGTCGTCGCTGTCGGCCCACGCCGTCGTCCTCGCCACCGGCGTCTCCTACCGCACCCTCGAGGCGCCCGGCGTCGCGGAGCTCACCGGCGCGGGGGTGTACTACGGCTCGGCGCTGACCGAGGCCGCGAGCGCCGAGGGCCAGGACGTCTACATCGTCGGCGGGGCGAACTCCGCGGGCCAGGCGGCGGTGTTCTTCAGCCGCCGCGCGAAGTCCGTGACCCTCCTCGTACGCGGCGAGAGCCTCGAGGCGTCGATGTCGTACTACCTCATCGAGCAGCTGTCCCGGATCGACAACGTCGCGGTGCGCACGTGCACCCAGGTCGCCGGGGCGCACGGCGACGGCCACCTGGAGCGGTTGACGCTGCGCAGCCTCGACGCCGATTCGGGCAGCCCGCGGGAAGAAGAGGTGCCCGCCGGGATGTTGTTCGTGTTCATCGGCGCGGCGCCTCGAACCGACTGGCTCGACGGCACCGTGCAGCGGGATGCGAGGGGATTCGTCGTGGCGGGACCGGACCTGGTCGTCGACGGGGAGCGCCCGGCCGACTGGGATCTCGACCGCGATCCCTACCACCTCGAGACGTCGGTGCCCGGCGTCTTCGTGGCGGGCGACGTGCGGTCCGACTCGGTCAAGCGGGTCGCGTCCGCCGTGGGTGACGGCGCCATGGCCGTCACCCTCGTCCACCGTTACCTGGAGCAACGATGACCACCACACAGGAACCCGCGATCGACGCGGCGCGCACCGCGGCCCTCCTCGAGGCGGCCGTCGAGCGCCTCGAGTGCAGCCCCGACCTGCTGCTGACGCTGTTCCTGTTCGAGCACCTCACGCTCGAACAACGCACGTGGATCTGCGAGCACGGTCGCCTCGAGCGTTTCGAGGTCGGCCCGGTCTTCGCCGAGGGCGATCCCGCGAGCTGCTTCTACGTCCTGGTGGACGGCGAGATCGCGATGAGCCGCCGGGTCGGCCCGGACGACCTCGAGATCACCCGCTCCTCGCAGCGCGGGGCGTACATGGGCGCGACACAGGCGTTCGTCGATTCCCCGGACACCGACGCCTACAACAGCTCCGTGCGGGCCACCCAGCCCTCGGTGCTGTTCGTCATGGACGCGGCCGACCTCGCGACGATGATGCGCGACTGGTTCCCCATGGCGGTGCACCTGCTCGAGGGCCTGTTCATCGGCATGCGCAACACCCAGCAGCGGGTGGCCGAGCGGGAGCGGTTGCTCGCGCTCGGGTCGCTGTCGGCGGGTCTCACCCACGAGCTCAACAACCCGGCGGCGGCCGCGGTGCGGGCGACGGGTTCGCTGCGCGACCGGGTCGCGCACATGCGCCGCAAGCTGGAGTTCATCGCCAGCGGCAAGATGGAGCCCGCGACCATCGCGGCGCTGATCAAGTTCCAGGAGTCCGCGGCCGAGCGGGTCGCGAAGGCCCCGAGCCTGGGCCCGGTCGAGGCGGGTGACCGCGAGGACGCCATCGCCGACTGGTTCGACGACCACGAGCTCTCGCACGGCTACGACCTCGCGCCCACGTTCGTCGCGGGCGGCCTGGACGTCGACTGGCTCGACGAACTCGCGGACTTCACCCCGGACCGCGACGCCCTGCAGGGCGCGGTCGGCTGGATCAGCTACACGGTCGAGACCGAGCTGCTCATGAACGAGATCCAGGACTCCACGGAGCGGATCTCGCACCTGGTCGGCGCGGCCAAGCAGTACTCGCAGCTCGACCGCGCCCCGTACCGGGAGGTCGACCTGCACGAGCTGCTCGACTCCACGCTGACCATGCTCAGCCGCAAGCTCGAGGGTCTGCAGGTCGTCAAGGAGTACGACCGGTCCCTGCCGGCCGTCCCGGCCTACGGCGCGGAGCTCAACCAGGTCTGGACCAACGTCATCGAGAACGCCGCGCAGGCCATGGCGGGATCCGGCACGCTCACCGTGCGCACGAGCCGCACCGACCGCTGCGCGGTCGTCGAGATCGAGGACACCGGCCCGGGCATCCCGGCCGACGTCCAGCCGCGCATCTTCGAGCCGTTCTTCAGCACCAAGCCGGTCGGTCAGGGCACCGGCCTCGGGCTGGACATCTCGTGGCGCATCGTCACGCACAAGCACCACGGATCGCTCACCGTCGACTCCCACCCGGGTCGCACGGTGTTCCGGGTGGAGTTGCCGCTGGAGGCCCCGCCGCAGGCGGACGCGCTCACCGTGGCCGACCAGGGGGAGGCACGAGCTTGATGGAGGTCCAGGCATGACCGGGGTCGCCGGGATCGACCCGTCCGTTCCGCCCAGCGGCACCGGCTGCGTGGAGTGCGGGGAGACCGACGGCTGGTGGTTCCACCTGCGTCGCTGCGCGCAGTGCGGCCACATCGGCTGCTGCGACACCTCGCCGTCGCAGCACGCCACCGGGCACGCCCGGTCGACCGGGCACCCGTTCATCCAGAGCTTCGAGCCGGGTGAGGACTGGTTCTACAGCTACGACGACGACCAGTCCTACGACGGCCCGACCCTCGCCGCCCCGGACGCCCACCCGGCCGACCAGCCGACCCCCGGTCCCTCCGGGCGCGTCCCCCAGGACTGGATGAACCACCTGCACCAGTAGGGCTCGCTCCCGGCCGGGTCAGGGCCGCGGGTCGACGTGGATCTTGGGCCCGGCGCCGGCGCCGGGGGGCCGACGACCGGCCAACACGTCAGCGACACCGTCCAGCCCGATCGTTGCACCGACCAACGGTCGGGGGTCGACCGTTCCGGCGGCGTAGGCCTCGGCGGCGCCGGCCAACCCCGCGGACGCCGCGAGGACCCCGACGGCCGTGATGTCGCGGAAGACCAGGTCACGGGTGTCGATCGTGCTGGCGGTCTCGGCGATGCCGATGTACACGACGCGTCCGCCCGGTTCGACGAGGTCGACCGCCAGGGCCGGCATGGTGTCGGCGTTGGTCGCGTCGACGACCGCCCGCCACGGTCGGTCCGGCAGCGCGGCGCGGGTCGACACGCTCGCCTCACCCAGCGTCCGGGCGCGGGCCACGGCGTCGTCGTCGACCGCGAGCAGGTGGACCTCGGCACCGGCCGCCCGGCCGAAGGCGGCGACCAGCAGGCCGATCGTGCCGGTGCCGAGCACCAGCAGCGGGTCACCGCGGCCGACCTCCGCCGCCCGGACGCACCGCACCGCGTTGCCGCCGGGTTCGACCATCGCCCCGGCCGGGCCGTCGACGGCGTCGGGCAGCGGCAGCAGGGCCGATGCGGGCACCGCCAGTCGCTCGGCGAGCGCACCCGGGAAGCCGCCGCGGATCCCGATCTCGAACCGGTCGGCGCAGACGTGGTGGCGGCCGGCGCGGCACCGGGCGCAGTGACCGCACCCGAGCATGGTGTCGCCGGTGACCCGACGACCCAGCCAGGAACGGTCGACGTCGGCCGCGACCTCGCGCACCGTGCCGCACCACTCGTGGCCGGGCCGCAGCGGGTAGCGGGCGGATCCCTCGTGCAGGTAGGCCATCTCGCCGCTGAACAGTTCGGAGTCCGTGCCGCAGACGCCGGCCCGTTCGACCTCGACGACGACCTGACCCGCGGCGGCGTCCGGATCGGGGACGTCCTGCACCACGCCCCGCTGGGGACCGGTGATGACGAAGGCCCGCACGACGTGCAGCGTAGGACGTCGCTACTCCACTCGATCGGTAGGCAATGCGTACGCTCGTGGGGTGGACGCCCGTGAGTTGTTCTCCTTCCCCAACCCGGTGAACGAGAAGGCCGCGCGCACGGTCGCGGCCGGCGTCGTCGTCATGGCCGTGGCCACCCTCGCCACGCAACAGCTGTGGTTCACGGCAGTTCTCGCCGCGGGGTTCCTCGCCCGAGTGCTGACCGGGCCGACGCTGAGCCCCCTGGGCCAGCTCGCCACCCGCGTGGTCGCGCCCCGGCTCGGCGCCCCGAAGCCGGTCCCCGGCCCGCCCAAGCGGTTCGCGCAGGGCATGGGGTTCGTCATGACGACCGCCGCGGCGCTCGTCTGGTTCACCACCGGTTCGGCGCTCGTGACCTCGCTGCTGCTCGCGGCGCTCGTGGTCGCGGCCGTCCTCGAATCGGTGTTCGCGGTCTGCCTGGGGTGTCACGCGTTCGCCCTGCTCATGCGGGTGGGCGTGGTCCCGGAGTCGGTGTGCCGGGAGTGCGCCGACGTGCGGGGTCGTCTCGAGCAGCTCGCACCGACCGGCTGATCGACCCCGGCTGATCGAGCGGCTGAGCGACCGGGTGTGAGGCGCGGCCCGACCTGCGCCCACCCGGACAGCACGAAGCCCCGACGTCCTGGTGGACGCCGGGGCTCCGCGGAAGCCGTGTGACCTCAGACGGGGCGGACAGCCTCGGCCTGGGGACCCTTCTGGCCCTGCGTGGTCTCGAACTCCACGCGCTGGTTCTCCTCCAGGCTGCGGTAGCCGTCGGACTGGATGGCCGAGTAGTGGACGAAGACGTCAGCGCCGCCGCCGTCGGGGGAGATGAAGCCGTAGCCCTTCTCCGCGTTGAACCACTTCACGGTGCCTTGTGCCATGGTGCGATCGTGCCTCTCGTGTGCGCTGGTCCAGCCAGCAACGCCGCACTGTGCGGCGTTTCCTGGTCACTTCCGGGCCACTGACACGACCCGGGGGAACCGAGCGAGAAAGCAAACCGCGGGTCGCCAACCGGGCTCTCCCTCGGTGAGGGCACCCGGCAGACATCAGCAACCGCCGTTACGGTACCAATCACCGGGCCCCCGGCAAAGGGCGTGTGGTGCCCGGATCTCGGTGACCCGGGCGCTCGCGCCGGGCTGTCAGACGAGGCCGCGGAACCAGTCGCCGGTGAGCGGCACCAGCAGCAGCACGACCACCGCGACCAGCACCACCAGTTGCACGATGCCGACGACCACGACCACGCCCGGGATGCCGCCCTGGAACTGGCTCAGGGCGCCGAGCGCGAACACGGCGGCGACCACGACTCCGGCGTACCGCGCCCACAGCGCCCGGCGGCAGATCCCCACGACGATGGCCACGAACCCGACCCCGATGAGGAGGTCCTCGACCAGCACCTCCCCGCTCGGTGCGACGGCCATGACGGTCACGATGTTCGCCACCAGCAGCACCACCATCAGGTACAGCCCGAGCACGGCCGCCTTCACGGTCGGCGGCGCCGTGCGCGGCCACAACGCGTCGATGCCGTCCTCCTGGTGACGTGGGCGGGGTCGGCCCGGGAAACGTCGTGTCAGTCTGCCCCACGGCGTCACTACGCTGGTGGGTGCGATGTCCGAAGCCCGTCCTGCCGCCGACCGGCGTCGCCGACCCCGGCGGCCGAACCGGCCCGCTCCCGACACCGCCGGTGCCACCCGGCGCCGGGAGGCCCGGCTCGCCGCGCGACCCGCCGTCCTGACCTTCCCGCCCGAGCTGCCGGTCTCGGCGCGGCGGGAGGAGATCGCCGCCGCGATCCGGGACCACCAGGTCGTGGTCGTGGCGGGGGAGACCGGATCGGGCAAGACCACCCAGCTGCCCAAGATCTGCCTCGAACTCGGACGCGGTGTCGACGGCGTCATCGGCCACACCCAGCCGCGGCGCATCGCCGCCCGGACCGTCGCCGAACGCATCGCGTCCGAACTCGGCACGCCGCTCGGCGAGACGGTCGGTTACGCGGTGCGGTTCACCGACCGGGTGAGCGACTCCACCTCGGTGAAGGTCATGACCGACGGCATCCTGCTGGCCGAGATCGCGCGCGACCGCGACCTGCGCCGGTACGACACCCTCATCATCGACGAGGCCCACGAACGCAGCCTCACCATCGACTTCCTGCTCGGGTACCTCGTGCGCCTGCTGCCGCGCCGGCCCGACCTGAAGGTCGTCATCACCTCGGCCACGATCGACCCGCAGCGGTTCTCGGCGCACTTCGGCGGCAGCCGAGGTGTGAACGGTGGTGTCACCCGAGATGTGAACGGTGGCGGGAGCCGAGATGTGAACGGTGCGGACGCGGCGGGGGTGGGCGCACCGATCGTCGAGGTGTCGGGCCGGACCTTCCCGGTCGAGGTGCGCTACCGCCCGCTGGAGTACGTGGCCGACGCCGACGAGGTCGGCGACGACCCGACCGACGCCCGCGAACCCCGCGACCAGACCGAGGGGGTCATCGCCGCGGTCCGTGAGCTCACGGCGGAGGGTCCGGGCGACATCCTGGTGTTCCTGTCCGGGGAGCGGGAGATCCGCGACACCGCCGACGCCCTCGAGGCGCTCGACCTGCGTGACACCGACGTGCTGCCGCTCTACGCGCGGTTGTCGACCGCCGAACAGCACAAGGTGTTCGCGCCGCACACCCGGCGCCACGTCGTCCTGGCCACCAACGTGGCCGAGACCTCGATCACCGTGCCGGGCGTGCACTACGTGGTCGATCCCGGTACGGCCCGGATCTCCCGGTACAGCAACCGCACCAAGGTGCAACGGTTGCCGGTCGAGCCGATCAGTCAGGCCTCGGCCAACCAGCGTTCGGGCCGGTGCGGCCGGGTGGCCGACGGCATCGCCATCCGGCTGTACTCCGAGGCCGACTTCGCGGCGCGGCCGGAGTTCACGGAACCGGAGATCCTGCGCACGAACCTCGCCGCGGTCGTGCTGCAGATGGCGGCGCTCCGGCTCGGCGACATCGAGGCGTTCCCGTTCCTCGACCCGCCGGACCGGCGCAGCATCCGCGACGCCCACGCGCTGCTGTTCGAGCTCGGGGCGTTGCAGGACGCAACGACGGATCAGCCGGCGCTCACCGACGTCGGACGCACGATGGCGCGGCTGCCGGTCGATCCCCGCTGGGCCCGCATGATCGTCGAGGCCGACCGCCAGGGGTGTCTGCGCGAGGTCCTGGTGATCGCGGCCGCGCTGTCCATCCCCGACGTCCGTGAACGTCCGCTCGAGCAGCGCCCGCAGGCCGACCAGGCGCACGCCCGTTTCGCCGACGACGACTCCGACTTCACCACGCTGCTCAACCTCTGGCGGTACCTGCGTGAGCAGCAGCAGGCGTTGTCGGGCAACGCGTTCCGCCGGATGTGCCGCTCGGAGTTCCTGCACTACCTGCGGGTACGCGAGTGGCAGGACCTGGTCGGCCAGCTGCGGGCGGCCGCGCGGGGTGCGGGCATGCAGACCGCGGACCAGGAGGCGTCGTCCGGGGCCGTGCTCACCGCCGTCACCGCCGGTCTGCTCGGTCACGTCGGCGCCCGCCAGGGCGACACCCGTGACTTCGTCGGCGCCCGCGGCGCCCGGTTCGTCATCGCGCCCGGTTCGCGCTTGACCTCGCGCCCGCCGCGCTGGGTCGTCGCCGGCGAGTTGGTCGAGACCTCGCGGTTGTTCGCCCGCACCGTCGCGCGTGTCGACCCGGTGCTGGTCGAGAAGCTCGCCGGGCACCTGGTCACGCGCACCTACAGCGAACCGCACTGGAACGCCGAGCGCGGCAACGTGCAGGGGTACGAACGGGTGACGCTGTACGGGCTGGTGCTGGCCCCCCGCCGCCGGGTCGACTACGGCCGGATCGACCCGCCGGTCGCGCGGGAGCTGTTCATCCGGCACGCGCTGGTGCAGGGGGAGTGGCGCACCCACCACCGCTTCTGGGAACGCAACCAGGCCGTCCGGGACGAGGTCGCCGAGCTGGAGGACCGGTTGCGGCGGCGCGATCTCGCTGTCGACGACGAGGCCATCTTCGCCTTCTACGACGCCCGCGTGCCGGCCGACGTCGTGTCCGTCCGGCACTTCGACCGGTGGTGGAAGACGGCCGACCAGCACCAGCTCGACCTCACCCGCGAGCAGTTGCTCGCGGCCGAGGCCGACCTGGAGGACCGGCCGCGCGAGTGGACGGTCGGGGACGTCTCCCTGCCGTTGACCTACCGGTTCGATCCCGGCGCTCTCGACGACGGTGTCACGGTGCACGTGCCGGCCGACGTCGTCGGATCGTTGCCCTCGACAACGTTCGACTGGCAGGTTCCGGCGCTGCGCCACGACCTGGTCACCGCGCTGGTGCGTGGGCTGCCGAAGGACGTCCGCCGTCAACTCGGGCCCGCCCCGAACGTCGCGACCGCGGCACTCGCGCGCATGGACCCGGCCGACGGCCCCCTGGTCGACCAGTTGCAGCGCGCGATCCACGCCGACACCGGCGTGCTGGTGCCGCTGGCCGACTTCCGCCCGGACCGGCTGCCCCCGCACCTGCGCGTCACGGTCGTCGTGGAGCAGGCCGGTGAGGTGGTCGCCCGCGGCGACGACCTCGAGGCGCTGCAGGAGAAGACCGCTGCCCCGGTGCGGCGCGAGGTCGGTGCCGCCGTGCTCGACCGGCTCGGCCGCGGCGTGCGGACCTCGTTCGACCTCGACGAACTCCCGCGCACGGTGGAGGAACACAGCGCCGGCCACGACGTCGTGCTGTTCCCGGCGCTGACCCTGGTCGACGGCGGGGTCGGTGTGGCGGTCTGCGCCACCGCGTACGAGCAGCAGCAGGCGATGGCGGCCGCGACCCGGTGGCTGCTGCGGCAGACGCTGCCCTCGCCGGTGCGCACCGTCGTGCGCGGCCTGGATCCCCGCACCACCATGCTGCTCGGCGCCACCCCCGACGGCACGCTCACCGAGCTCGTGCAGGACGCGTGCGACTGTGCCCTCGACGAACTCGTGCGTGTGGCGGGTGGCCCGGCGTGGTCGCGGGCGGAGTTCGAGGCCCTCACCGCGCGGATCGGGGCGCACCTGGTCGCGACCACCCGTGACGCCGCTCTGAGGGCCGTCCCGCTCGTCGAAGCGGCCTGGGCGGTGCAGACCCTGGTGCGCGCCGACCGACCCGCACCGCAGCGACCCGCCGTCGAGCAGGTCCGGGCGCAGCTGATCCGACTCGTCAAGCCGCCGTTCCTCACCCGGACGGGGTACGCCCGGCTGCCCGACGTGGTGCGGTACCTGCGTGCCGCCGAACGGCGCCTGGAGGCGCTGCCCCGCGACGTCGCGCTCGACACCGCCCTGTCCGCCCGCGTGACCGCCGTCGAGGAGGCGGTGACCGCTCTCGTGGCGGCGCTGCCCCCGGCGCGCGCCGCCGCGCCGGACGTCGTCGACCTGCGGTGGCAGGTCGAGGAGTTGCGGGTCAGCCTGTTCGCGCAGTCGCTCGGCACGCCGCGTCCGGTGTCGGAGAAGCGCATCTTCCGCGCCGTCGACGCGATCGCACCCTGACCGGGTACGAAGGACGGGGGCCCGGTCGACACCGGGCCCGATCTCTGACGAGCGAGGAGCTCACGTGCCCGACGAAAGCCCGTACCAGAACGTCACCTTCCCCAGCAACGGCGGCACCGCCCACGGCTACCTGGCCCTGCCCGAGTCCGGCTCCGGCCCGGGGCTCATCGTCATCCAGGAGTGGTGGGGCCTCGACGACAGTCACAAGAAGGTCGTCGACCGGTTCGCGGGCGAGGGCTTCGTGGCGCTGGCACCCGACCTCTACGGCGGCCGGGTCGCGCACGACTCCGACGAGGCCGGGCAGATGCTGCAGTCGCTGCCCGTCGACCGGGCGGCCCAGGATCTCTCCGGCGCCGTGGACTTCCTGCTCGGGCACGAGGCCGTGACGTCCGCGAAGGTCGGCGTGGTCGGGTTCTGCATGGGTGGGGCGTTCGCCCTGCTCACCGGCGCCCAGCAAGGCGACAAGATCGGCGCGATCGTGCCGTTCTACGGTGTCGGGCCGGGCACTCCGGACAGCTACGTGGGGATCACCGCGCCCGTCCAGGGCCACTACGGCAACGAGGACCAGATGATGCCGGCGTCCGACGCCCGGGCCGTGGCGGAGCAGATCCGCTCCGAGGCGGGCGTCGACGTCGAGTTCTTCTACTACGACGCGGGCCACGCGTTCATGAACCCCGAGGACAAGATGGGCACCCACAAGCCGGAACTCGCCGAGCAGGCCTGGTCGCGCACGGTCGCCTTCCTGCGGGAGAAGCTGTCCTGAGCATCCTCGACATCCCGATCACCCTGCACGCGTCGGGGGATCTCGACGCGGACGCCGCGTGGGCGCGCTACGTCGACTACGACGCGTGGGCGGGGTGGGCGCCGCACATCGTCCGCGTCGACGCCGACACCTCGCGCATCGCGCCGGGGGCGACCGGCCGGGTCACCGGCCCGTTCGGTGTCGGCGCGGACTTCGTGGTCGAGACCGTCGACGAACTCGCCCGCACGTGGTCGTGGCGGGCCACGGTCGGACCGATCACGGTCCGGCTGTGGCACGCGGTCGACCCGCACGGGTCCGGCTCGACCACGACGCTGCGGATGCGGGGACCCGCACCGGTGGTCGTGGGGTACACGCCGCTCGCGCGGTGGGCGATCGGGCGACTGGTCCAGCCGTGACCCGGGTCGGGCTGGTCTCGGACACCCACGCGCCGCGGTACTGGAAGCGGCTGCCGCCCCGCGTCGCGGCCGCCTTCGACGGTGTCGACCTCGTCCTGCACGCAGGGGACGTCTGCGAGCCGTCGGTCCTCGACGAACTGGCGCAGCTCGCCCCGGTGCATGTTGCACACGGCAACAACGACGGCGCGGCCGTGGCGGCGTGGGGTGCCACCGAGGTCGTCGAGGTCGAGGTCGGCGGCGTCGCGGTCGCGATGGTGCACGACTCCGGACCGCGTGACGGCCGGGGGGCCCGACTGCTGCGGCGGTTCCCCGGCGCGGCGCTGGTGGTGTTCGGGCACTCGCACATCCCGTGGGACGTCACGACCGGCGCCCAGCGGGCGGTCAACCCCGGATCGCCCACCGACCGCCGCCGGCAGCCGCACGGCACGGTCGCGGTCGCCGACCTCGCCGACGGCGTCGTCCGGTCGGTGCGGTTCGTCGAGGTCAGTTGAGTGGCGTCGCCGTGGCCGGCCGGTGCCGTGGGGGTGGTGACGCTGCCCTCCGGACGCCGGGTGCGCGGCCGGGGTCTGCGTGCGGACGCGACTGACGCCGGTGGGGTCGAGCCGAGCTTCGGCCTGTACCTGCTGGGGAGACCACCACCACCCACGCCCTGGCCGCAGCGGTGGCTGCCGTGGCCGGACTTCCGGCTGCCGCGTGACCGCGCCGACGCGGTGGCGGCGTACCGGGAGGCGCTCGACCGTGCGGCGACCGAGCGGGTCGAGCTCGCGTGCGGCGGCGGCCGGGGCCGCACCGGCACGGCGCTCGCGTGTCTCGCGGTGCTCGACGGTGTGGTACCGGACCAGGCCGTGGCGTGGGTGCGGTCGCAGTACCGCCCGAACGCGGTCGAGACGCCGTGGCAACGGCGCTACGTGCAACGATTCCGCGGCTGACCCGCGCCGCGCCCGACCCCGGGCCCGGTCAGGGACTGATGGCGAAGAACAGGAAGCTCGCCACCACCAACAGGTGGGTGCCCGCCTGCATGAGCGAGGCCCGCCCCGGGATGATCGTCAACGCCGACACCACGATGGTCAGGGCGAGGATCGCGATCTGGGTGCTGCCGAGCCCCAGCAGGACCGGCCCGTCCAGGAAGATGGACGCCACGGCGATGGCCGGGATGGTCATGCCGATGCTCGCCATGGCCGAGCCCAGGGCGAGGTTCAGGCTGGTCTGCAACCGACCGCGCCGGGCCGCGCGCACCGCGGCGAGGGTCTCGGGGAGCAGGACCAGCAGCGCGATCACGATGCCCACCACGGACGGCGGGAACCCGACGGCCGCCACGCCCTTCTCGATCGACGGCGACTCGATCTTGGCCAGTCCGACCACGCCGACGAGGGAGACGGCCAGCAGCCCGACGCTGACCCAGGTGGTGCGGTTCGACGGCGGGTCGGCGTGCTCGTCGTCCTCCTCGGCCATGGTCTCCGCCGAGACGACCCTGCCCTTGTGGTCGACCGGCAGGAAGTAGTCGCGGTGCCGGACCGTCTGGGTGAACACGAACAGGGCGTAGAGCGCAGCCGACACCACCGCCGCGAAAGCCAGTTGCGCACCGGAGAACTCGGGGGAGTCGACCGAGGTCGTCAGGGTCGGCAGCACCAGGCACAACACGGTCAGAGTCGTGACGGTGGCGAGCGTCGAGCGGGGGCCGTCGGCGTTGAAGCGCACCTCGTGGGTGTTGCGCAGCGTCGCCACCAGCAGGGAGATCCCGACGATCCCGGCGCAGGTGATGATCACCGCCGAGAACACGGTGTCGCGGGCGAGGGTCTCCGCGCCCTTGCCGCCCGAGATCATCAACGTGACGATCAGGGCGACCTCGATGACCGTCACCGCGACCGCGAGCACCAGGGAGCCGAACGGTTCGCCCACCTTGTGGGCGACGACCTCGGCGTGGTGCACCGCCGCGAGCACGGCGACGCCGAGCAGCACCGCGACCACGCCCACCCAGACGCCGGGCAGCTCGCGCCCCCAGGTGAGCACGAGCGCCACGATCGCGATGACCGGGCCGAGGGTCGTCCACGACGGGACGCGGGACAGGACGGTGGAGCGGTTGTCGGGGCGGCGGCCGGAGGTCGTCGTCGTCACGTCCCCACCATGCCCGACGAACCTCAGCATCTGCTTTGTCGCGGCACAGCCACCACCGCGCCGGCTCCGGGCGACCGCTTCACCGACGGTCGGGCAGGGTCCGTTCCTCGTAGTCCAGTTCGCGCTCGAGGGTGCGCAGGCCGTCGTCGGGCAGGCGGCCACTGTCACGCCAGCGCAGCAGTTCGTCGCGCTGCGCGTCGATGACGGCCCGCCGCGCGCGTAGCGCCGCCTCGTACCCCGGCGACACCGGGAGCTCGCCGCCGCCGGCGGTCGAGAGCAGGTCGAGGCGGCCGCGGTACCGCTCGGCCCGGTGGGTGAGCTGCTGGCGCATCGCGTCGAGGGTGTCGTCGGACAGGTGCTCGTCGTGGGCGATCTCGTCGAGCCGGGACAGTGCGGCCTCGACCGCCGCCACGCGGGCCTCGTTGCGGTTGCGTGCCAGGTCGGCGGCGTTGGCGCGCACACCGAGCGCGCGCGCGAGCGGGCCGAACGTCAGGCCCTGCCCGACGAGCGTGACCAGCACGACGACGAAGGCGCAGAACAGCAGCAGGTCGCGGTCGGGGAACGCTTCGCCGTCGTCGGTGAGCAGCGGCAGCGTGAAGATCGCGGCGAGGGTGATGACCCCGCGGGTCCCGGCCCAGCTCATGACCACGACCTCCTTCCACGACAGCTGCTGGCTGCGGCGGTCGCCACCCCCCAGTCGGGTGTGGAAGCCGACCGGCAGCAGCTGCATGAGCACCAGCCAGAGCGGCCGCAGCACCAGCACCACCCCGACGCTGATGGCGATCGCGGTGACGATGGTCGAGATCCGGTACTCGCCCAGACCGCTCACCACGGCCGGCAGCTGTTGGCCGATGAGCAGGAACACGAACCCCTCGAGGACGAAGTCGACGAGCCGCCAGACCGAGGCGACCTGCAACCGACTGGCCCCGCTCGACGTGCGCGGGGCGTCGTGGCCGACGATGAGCCCGGCGACGACGACGGCGAGCACGCCGGACACGTGCAGCTCCTCGCCGAGCAGGTACGCCGCGAACGGGGTCGCGAGCGAGACCGCGTTCGCCGTGAGCGGGTCGCGGGTGACCGGGCGGATCAGCCGGACGAACAGGGCGACGACCAGCCCGACGACCAGTCCGCCGGCGGCGGCGAGCAGGAACTGCCCGGTGGCCCCGCCCAGTGAGAACCCGTCGCCGGTGGCCGCCGCCACCGCCACGGTGAGCGTGGTGAGGGCGGTGGCGTCGTTGAGCAGACCCTCGCCCTGGATGAGGGTGGTGATGCGACCGGGCAGACCGACCCGCTGGCCGACCGCGAGGGCCGCGACCGGGTCGGGCGGGGCGATGGCCGCGCCCAGGGCGACGCCCGCCGCGAGGGTCGCTCCGGCGACGAACATCGCGAAGCCGACGCCGACCAGCAGCGCGGTGGCGAGCACGAGCAGCACCGACAGGCTGATGACCGGGCGCAGGTTGCGCCGGATCGCGCCCAGTGACGCGTCGAGCGCCGCGCTGTAGAGCAACGGCGGGATGATGAGCGTGAGGACGATCTCGGGGTCGAGCTCGATGTTCGGGCCCGGCAGCAACGCGTAGACGATCCCGCAGATCGTCAGCAGCGCCGCCGCCGGGAAGCCCGTGTGCTCGGCCACCGAGTGCACCAGGACGACGACCGCCACCGCCGCGAGGACGAACAGCAGGACGGCTTCGAGGTGCACCGGGCCCATCCTTCCGGACGGGTGTGAACGACGTGGTTCAGGTCGGGGTGGAGGCGGCGGGCTCGGCCGTGACGGCCGTCTGGCCGGCGGGCCGGGCCGCGCCCTGCTCGTCGCCGTGCGCGCGCCGCTCGACCGAGCGGTTCACCAGCACGTCGGCGGCGCTCACGACCAACGCCGCCACGACGAACCCGAACGCCACGATCAGCCCGTGCTGGACGGCGTCGGGGAACTCACCCCGGGTGCTGGCGAGCCGGGCGTAGAACACCGAGCCCACCGCGGCGATGCCGATCGCCGAGCCGACCCGCTGCCCGACCTGCAGCACGCCACCGGCCGAGCCGCCCTGGGCGGGCGGGACCTGCGAGAGCGTGAGCGTCTGGTTCGGCGAGATGACCAGCCCGGAACCGAACCCGGCCAGCAGCAGCGGTCCGGCCGCGTACCAGCCCAGCAGGTGGTCGGTGCCCGCCTCGTGCACGGCGAGCCACACCCCGACGAAGCCCATGGCGACCATGACCAGCCCGGCCGCGATCACCGATCGACCCGCGCGGTCCACGATCTTGCCGCCGATGACGGCCGAGACTCCCGACCCGACCGCGAACGGCACGGTGGCGACACCGGCGAGCAGGGCCGAGTACCCGAGGCCGCCGGGCTCCGGTGACTGCAGCAAGAGGCTGAAGATGAAGAACAGCGGCACGAACCCCGCGAAGTACAGGGTGATGATGGCGGTGCCGAAGGAGTACGAACGTCGGTTGAACAGCTGCATGTCGACCATCGGCTCGTGCTGGCGACGCCGGTAGCGGAACTCCCAGAGCACGAACAGGCCGAGCAGCACCGCGGCGAGCGGCACCAACAGCCACTTGGCCGAGCCCTTCCACGTCTGCTCCTGCACGAACGGCAGCAGCAGCACCACCACGCCCGCGCCGAGCAGGACCACCCCGACGGGGTCGTAGTCGTGCTTGCGGCGGTCGCGCTGGCCCGCGGTGGCACCGGGGAGGAAGCGAGGGCCGAACGCCAGGACGGCCGCGCCGATCGGGATGTTCACGAAGAACACGTACCGCCAGCCCTCGGCGTTGCCGAAGATGGTGATGAGGACGCCGCCGAGCAGCGGGCCGATCGCCGTGGCGATGCCGACCATCGCGCCGAACAACCCGAAGGCCTTGGCGCGCTCGGGGCCCTTGAACTGCTGCTGGATGATCGCGGTGATCTGCGGCGTCAGCAGGCCACCGGCGAGGCCCTGCGCGAGGCGGGCGATCACGAGCCAGATGCCGCTCTGGGCGGCCCCGCAGAGCACGCTGGCGGCGGTGAACAGCGCGACGCCCCACAGGAAGACCGTGCGACGTCCGCGGACGTCGCCCAGCCGACCCGCGGGGACGAGCAGCAGACCGAAGGTCAACGCGTACCCCGCGAGCACCCACTGGATCTCGTCGCCACTGGGCTTGAGCGAGCTCTCACGGATCGACTGCAGCGCGACGTTCACGATCGAGACGTCGAGCAGCACCATCGCCCCGCCGACCAGGCAGACGGTGAGGGCCTTCCACCGGTTCGGGTCAGGACCGTCGTCGCCCGAGTTGTCGCCACCGCCGCCCCGACCACGGTCGTCGGGTCGCGGCGGGTCGGCGGGAGGTGCGGCCGCGACGCGTTCCGCACGGGCCGCCTCGCGGGCGGCGTCGTCGGCGGCGACGAGGTCCTCGACGTGGATCGAGCCGGTCTCGTGGCGGCCGGGTGTGTTCTCAGCCGTCGGACTCGACCTCGTCCGCCGATTCCTTGGCCGCCTCGGTCGGGTGGTCGACGCCGTCGGCGTCGCGCTCGAAGACGTCCTCCGCCTCGAGGTCGCTCGAGGTCTGCTGGGCCACCTGCTCGGTCATCTCGGTGTCGCTCACACCTTCGCCCGCCGGGCGGGTCTCACCCACGTCTGCCATGTCGACCTCCTCGTCGTGTCGTGTCTACTCCGGGCACCGACACGGATCGGCACCCCCGGCTGCCGTACCCGGCCCCGTACACGTTCAACCGGCGTGCGGTGTCCGGCGTGACCAGCGCTACGACGACGACCGGTGCAGCCGCCGGTCGAGGGTGGTCGCGGCGCTGATGAGCCCGAGGTGGGTGAGGCCCTGCGGGTAGTTGCCGAGGGCTTCGCCCGCCGGGCCGATCTGCTCGGCGAACAGGGCCAGTTCGCCGGCGTAGGTGAGGGTGCGTTCGAACGCCCGTCGGGCGTCGCCGACCCGGCCGGCACGCGCCAGGTTCTCGACGTGCCAGAACGTGCTCACGGTGAACGTGCCCTCCTCGCCGCCGACGCCGTCCAGGTGCGAGGCGTCCCGGTCCTGCTCGCGGGTCTGGTAGCGGTAGATCAGCCCGTCGGTGCCGAGACGCTCGGCGATGACGTCCATCGTCGAGGCCACCCGGGGATCGTTGCCGGACGCGAAGCGGAGCATGGGGATCAGCAGCGCCGACGAGTCGAGGTCGCTGCTGCCGGCGCGCTGGACGTACGCACCGGTCTCCTCGTCCCAGCCGTGCTCCTGCACCCACCGGTACGCACGGTCGGCGAGGTCGCGCCACCGGTCGTGCTCCCCGGGGAGACCCCGGCGCCGGGCCAGGCGCCCCGCGCGTTCGAAGGCGACCCAGACCAGCACCTTGCTCGAGACGAACTGCTGCCGTTCGCCACGGACCTCCCAGATGCCGGCGTCGGGTTCCTCCCAGTGCTCGGCGAGCCAGTCCAGCTGGACGGTCAGCGCCTCCCACAACCGCCACGAGATCGGGTCGACCCGGTCGTAGAGGTAGAGCGCGTCCATGACCTCGCCCAGGACGTCGAGCTGCACCTGGCCGTACGCGTTGTTGCCGACGCGCACGGGCGTGCTGCCGGCGAACCCCGCGAGGTGGTCGAGCTCGACCTCCTCCGGCGGCGGGGAACCGTCGAGCCGGTAGACCGGGTGCAGACCCGCGCCGTCGACGATGTCCTGGCACCGCTGCACCAACCACAACGCGAAGGCCCGGCACTCGTCGACGAAGCCGATGCGCAGCATGGCGAACATGACGAACGCGGCGTCGCGCAGCCAGACGTAGCGGTAGTCCCAGTTGCGGTCGGCGCCCGGCCACTCCGGGAGGCTGAACGTCGGGCTCGCGACGATGCCACCCGTCGGTGCATGCTGCAACAGTTTCAGGCAGAGGGCGCTGCGGTGGACGGCGTCGCGCCACCGGCCGTCGTAGGTGCAGGTGTCGAGCCAGTCCTGCCAGTAGCGGGTGGTGACGTCGAGCCAGCGGTCGGCCTCGGCGAGACACTCCGACGCGGTGGTGCCGTCGCCCCAGTGCAGGACCATCGTGGCCGTCTCGTCCTCGCCGAGTTCGAGGTCCGCGACGGCGGCCGATCCACGCCGGTCGCGGTCCTCGACGCGGAACCGGCCACTGACGTGGGCGGTGAGCGTCCCGTGCTCGCCGGCGTCGAACTCCACCGTGGCGTCGTCGTCGCGGACCGTGGTCCGGTGGTCGGCACGGGCGTAGTCGAACCCGGGCCACAACGTGAGCCGCACCTTGCGGGCACCGTGCAACGCCCGGACCCGCCGGACGACGACACCCTCGCGGCCGTCGGCGAGGTGCATCGGCAGCATGAAGTCGGTGATCTCGACGATCGCGCCGCCGCCCTGCAGGCGGGTCACCAGGATGTTCGTGCCGGGCAGGTAGGCCTGTCGGTGCCGGATGGTCGGCGTGGGGCCGTCGTCGGTCTCGACGTCGCACCGCAGCGACCCGCCGACGTCGGGGTCGAGCAACGCGGCGAACACGCTGGGGGAGTCGTGGTCCGGCAGGCACAGGTGGTCGACCGTGCCCGCCGCGGACACCAGCGCCGTCGTCCGGGTGTCGCCGATCAGGCCGTGGCGGTCGAGGGCGCGGTCGGGGTCCCAGCCGGTGTCGCGGTCGGCGGTGTGTTCCACGTCCAGACCCTGCCCAGGTCGTCCGGCGCGCAACCGCGGTCGTGGGTACACCGACAGTGAGACGCCGCCGGTCCACGGCCGCGGGAGGGAAGTGCGCGATGGTCGTCCTGGGTCTGGTCCTGCTGCTCGCCGCGGCGGTGGCGGGGGTGGTCGTAGTCTACGAGAACAGCGGCGGTGACCACACCACCACCTTCGCGGCGTTCGGCGGCGAGTGGAACGTCGACGTGTACTGGGTCGCGGTCATCGGCGCTGTCATCGCGATCGTCGCGCTGCTCGGGATCGCGCTGATCCGCAGCGGCAGCCGCCGGGGGATCCGGCGTCGACAGGAGCGCAAGGAGCTCGAACGGGAGAACGCGCTGCTGGCCGAACGCGCCCGGCGTACCGGGTCCGAGGAGCGCGACGACTCCGCCGCGCCCGCGAGCGGTCGCTACGTCGACGCACCACCCGCCTACGGCGACACCCCTCCGGCCTACGGCGAGCAGCCGCGACGCACCCCCTGAGCCGTCCGGGTACTCAGCTGGTCAGACTGGCCGGGTGACGGGCGGCGGGACGTGAGCGACGCGGGCGTCGGGACCCTCACCCGCCGCACGCAGGGCGTCGGTATCGCCCTCGTCGGAGCCGGCGCCGTCTCGGTGCAGTTCGGCGGCGCGGTCGCGGTCACGCTGTTCGACCGGGTCGGGGCCGCCGGTGCGGTCACGTTGCGCCTGGTGATCGCGTCTGTCCTGCTGCTGCTCGGGACCGCGGTGGCCCGGTTGGTCGTCAGGAGCCACCGCGGCACGTTCTCCGGGCGTACCCGCCGGGAGTGGGCGACGGTGCTGGCGTTCGGGGTCGCCCTGGCCGCCATGAACCTGTCGTTCTACGAGTCGATCGCCCGGATCCCGCTGGGGCCGGCGGTGTCGATCGAGATGCTCGGCCCGTTGACGCTCGCCGCGGTGTCGTCGCGGCGGTGGCTCGACGGACTGTGGATCGTCGTCGCGCTCGGGGGTGTGGTGACGCTGGGACTCGGGGAGTCCCACGACGCCGCGTCGTCGCTCAACGTGTCGGGGGTCGCGTTCGCCGCCCTGGCCGGGGCGTGCTGGGCGGTCTACATCGTGCTCTCGGCGCGCACCGCGGCCATCTTCCCGCGCACCGACGGGTTGACCGTGGCCATGCTGGTCGCGGCCGTCCTCGTCCTGCCCGCCGGGCTCGCGGGTGTGGGTGCCGACGCCCTGCTGGCGTGGCCCGCCCTGTGGCGCGGTGCGGCCATCGCGCTGCTGTCGTCGGGGGTGCCGTACTCCCTGGACCTGTTCGCGCTGCGACGGATCACCCCCGCCACCTTCGGTGTGCTCATGAGCCTCGAACCCGCGATCGCGTCGGTGGCCGGGTTGGTCGTCATCGGCCAGGTGCTGACGCCGGTGCAGTGGGTCGGGCTCGTCCTCGTGGTGGCGGCGTGCGCTGGGGTCACGGTCTTCTCGAACAGGAGGACCGGTGCTCCGCGGCGGGCGTCAGCCGACCGGCGTGACCCCCTCGACGACCCCGCCACCGTCGAGGCGGTCTGACGCCTCCGGCGCGGGTCGCGCGGCGGCGGCCGTACGGTGCCGCCGCCACACCCGCCGGGTGGAACGCACGAGCAGGACGGCCAGCGCGAGCAGGACGGCCGCGACGATCCCGTCGGCCCAGTAGTGGTTGGCCGTCACGACGATGACCAGCACCGTGACGACCGGGTGCAGCCAGACCAGCACCCGCCACCGTGAGGTGGACGCCCACTGGACGGCGAGCGCGACCAGCAGCGCCCAGGCGACGTGGACCGACGGCATGGCCGAGAGCTGGTCGGCCCCGAAGTCGACGCCGCCGAGCGTGCGGACGTCGTCACTGGTGAGCGAGCCGTAGACCGACTGTCCGTAGAGCGCCGGGGTGTCGACGAAGCCGGCGCCGGGCAGCAGGCGGGGTGGGGCGACGGCGAGGAACTGGATGGCGAGGCACGCCGCGGTGACGACCACCAGCACCGACCGCACCGGCGGGTACCTCCGGCGGTGCCGGATGAACAGCCACGCGAGCAGCAGCCCCATGACGGTGAAGTGGGCCACGGCGTAGTAGAGGTTCGCGGCCTGGACCAGCCACGGGTGGGGGAGCACCGCACGCTGCAGGGCCAGTTCGCTGGGCAGGTGCAGGTCGTCCTGCCAGCGCAGCAGCGTCTCACCGCGGGCGACGGCGGTGCCGAGCCGTGCGTGCCCGAAGCTCGCGAGCCACTGCCACACCGCGTAGAGCACGGCGACGACGCCCGCCTCGAAGAGGTACGGCGCAGCGGCCCGGGAGCGGGGGTGGCGGGTCCCGACGGCGTGCAGCGCGAGGCCCGCGACCGCGAGGCCCGCGGCGAGGACGGCCGACTGCGGGCCGGTCAGGTTGAGGTTTGTCATCGTTGGTCGAGAGTCTCGCACTGCCCCTCGAAACTGTCGGTGCGTGCGGACAGACTCTCGGGCATGAGCGAACAACCCCCCACCGCACCGTCCTCCACCCCCTCCGAGTCGACCCCCTCCGAGTCGACCCCCTCCGGGTCGACCTCGTCCGCGGCCGTCCCGGTACCCGGCTCCGACCGGCGGCCCGTCCCCCGTGCCGTCACCTCCGGTGGGGTGCCGGCGTCGACCACCGTGCCGGTCACCGTGGTGCTGCGTCGGCGCGAGCCGCTCGATCCGGCGTCGCTGCCCGCGCCGATCGGCCGGGCGGAACTCGGCGAACGGTTCGGCGCGTCCGCAGCCGACGTCGAGGCCGTCCGGTCCTGGGCGGCCGCGTCGGGGCTCACGGTCGAGTCGGCCGATCCCGGCTCGCGGCGGGTCCGGCTCTCCGGGCCGGTGGAGACCGTGGCGCGGGAGTTCGGCACCGACCTGCAGGAGGCGGAGGCCGACGGCGTGCGCTTCCGGCAGCGCACCGGTGGGCTCTCGGTGCCCGAGGAACTCGCGGGTGTCGTGGTCGCCGTGCTCGGACTCGACGACCGGCCGCAGGCCCGCTCCCGGGCCATCGTCGTGCTGCCGCGGGCCGCCGCGGCGGTCAGCTACACCCCGGTCGACCTCGCCCGGGTCTACGCCATGCCCGAGGCCGACGGCACCGGCCAGCGGATCGCGATCATCGAGCTCGGGGGCGGCTACACCGACGCCGAGCTCGACACCTACTTCGCCGGCCTCGGCGTCGGGCGCCCGACCGTCACCGCGGTGGGGGTCGACGGCGCCTCGAACGCGCCCGAGAACGACCCGAGCGGCGCCGACGGCGAGGTGCTGCTCGACATCGAGGTGGCGGGCGGGCTCGCCCCGGGCGCCGAGATCGTCG
Source organism: Jatrophihabitans sp. YIM 134969 (assembly GCF_054456675.1). Classification (NCBI taxonomy): domain Bacteria; kingdom Bacillati; phylum Actinomycetota; class Actinomycetes; order Jatrophihabitantales; family Jatrophihabitantaceae; genus Jatrophihabitans; species Jatrophihabitans sp. YIM 134969. The sequence goes on along the minus strand of NZ_JBTJEQ010000025.1, from coordinate 25,003 downwards.
TGTACTTCGCCCCCAACACCGATGCCGGGTTCCTCGACGCCGTGAGCGAGGCGGCCCACGCCGACCCGGCGCCGACCGCCGTGTCGATCAGCTGGGGTCAGGCGGAGGACGCTTGGACCGTCCAGGCCCGCACCGCGATGGACGAGGCGTTCGCCGACGCTGCGGCCCTCGGGGTGACCGTCACCTGCGCCGCCGGTGACGACGGCAGCTCCGACCGGGTGTCCGACGGGAGGGCCCACGTCGACTTCCCGGCCTCGAGCCCCCACGCCCTGGCCTGCGGCGGGACCCGGCTCAACGCCGACCCCGCCACCGGCGAGGTGCGTTCGGAGACCGTGTGGGGCGGGGTGTCCGGCAACGGCGCCACCGGCGGTGGCGTGAGCACCGGGTTCCCGCTCCCCGACTGGCAGGCGGGAGCGGGCGTGCCCACCCAGGTCGACACCGGGGCGGGGGGTCGGGGCGTGCCCGACGTCGCGGCCACGGCCGACCCGCAGACCGGCTACGAGGTGCTGGTCGACGGCACCGAGGCCGTCATCGGCGGCACCAGCGCCGTGGCGCCGCTGTGGGCGGCCCTCGTCTGCCGCCTCGCCCAACTGCTGGGGCGCCCCCTCGGGCTTGCCCACCCGCTGCTGTACCGCGGGGGTGGTGAGGGAGCCGTGCCCGAGGGGTTCCGCGACGTCACCGAGGGCAGCAACGGCGACTACTCCGCCGGCCCGGGGTGGGACGCCTGCACCGGCCTCGGGGTCCCCGACGGTGAGGCGCTGCTCGCCGCGCTGCGGGGGGCCGGAGGCTCAGGCGGGCAGTGAGCGGGGGCCGGCGAGCACGGCGTCCGGAGCGACCGCGCGGATCCGCTCGCGCAGTTCCCGGTCGGCGGTGACGACCAGCAGCTGGTCGTCGGTCGCGGCGAGCCGCTCCGCCTCGGCCGCGACCGTGTCGTCACCGCTGCCGGGGGCGTCGACCACCGTGACCAGCGCGTCGGCCCAGCCGGTGGCGGTGGGTGCCGCGGCGCCACGGGCCGCGCCCTCGAGCACCAGGCGCAGCCGTGGGGTGAGGGCGTCCAGGGGTCCGGCGTCCAGGCCCGCGGGCAGGTCCGCGGCCGGCCAGCCGCGCGTCACGCCGGCCGTGAGGTCGGCGCGCCACCGGGTCGCGGCACCGGCGCGGTCGCGCCACCAGCCGTCGGGCCGGGAGCCCATGACGTTCGCGACGTCCACGAGCACGGTGAGCGGTCGGGGGCGGACCCGGAGGACACCCCACGACGCCGCGAACCCGGCGTGCAGTGCCAGGTCGTCGATCTTGTCGTCGGGCCACCAGCGGATCTCGGTGCTCTCGTCGTTGCGGGCCCGCGGTTCGGGTCGCGCTCCGACGGTGGTCGCGACCACCGTGGTGTAGGTCCAGCCGTCGTGGTCGACGACCGACCAGCCGACCGGCCGCACGTCGGACGCCGCGAGGCCGGCCTCCTCGGCCGACTCCCGCAACGCCGCGGTGACCGCGTCCTCGCCGTCGTCGCGCGCGCCGCCGGTGACGCTCCAGGTGCCGCCCTCGTGGGTCCAGGGCGCGCGGTGCTGCAGCAGGGTGTGGCCCGCGCCGTCGTCGAGCAGCAGCCCCGCGGCGCCGAGTCGGCCCCAGTGGGTGTGGCCGTCCGCGCACACGACGAAGCCGTTGCCGGTTCCGGGGCGGCGGCGCACGGGTCTCACCTCGACGGGTCGTGACGGGTCTGGGGGTTGTGACGGGTCTGGAGGTCGTGACGGGTCTGGGGGCCGTGGCGGGTCGCGGTCGGCCGGAGCCGCCCGCGGGACGGTGCACGGCGGGATGACGGGGATGTGGACACCGGCCCGCCAGGTCGCCTCTCGGCGGAAGGCCGCTCGTGGCGGCAGTTGTGGGACCGGGGGCCATGATGCGGACCGGCGTCCGGTGACGACGCTACGCGCGGGGGTGCCGGTGGTCGCGCCGTACCCTGGGGTCCGGGAGCGACGCCGGCCGGCGTGGCCCGGAACCAGGCGGGAGGGCACGCGATCAGCGGCGACGACGCGACCGGAGGCGACCCGACCGGAGCCCCGCGGCCCTTCCACCGTCCGGGCCGCTACGCCGACCTGACCGCGCACCTGGACGGCCTGCACGAGGACCACGCCGCGGACCACCGGGCCGAGATCGCCGCTTCGACCGCCGCGGTCGTCATCGCCCAGGGCCGCGCCCGGGAGTCCGGGGCGGAGCCCGAGGACTTCGTCGCGCTCGCCGACCGTGTCGGCCTCGACACCCTCACCTCGCTCTGGCGCGACGCCGGTCCCGGCACGCTGCCCGGTGCGTTGTGGGTGCTCTACGTCGTGCGGCAGTGGTGCCGGTCCGACACCCCGGGCGTCGTGCGGCTGTGGCGGGCGGGCGAGCCGCTCGCGCCGGCCGAGGTCGTGGTGGCCGGGGTCGGTGCCGACGCCGGCGAGGACGAGGTCGTCGCCTTCGCCGACGCCGCGCTCCGCGGGGTGTACGACGGCGAGGTCGACGTCGCTCTGGAGCGGGTGGCCTCGTTCCTGCGGGTGGTGGCCATGGGTCGCCGGTGGTTCGCCGACGCCAGTGGCGCCGACCCGGTCGACGTCGTGGCGGGCCCGGCCCTCGGTCGTGACGGTGTCGGCCTCGACGACGCCGCCGACCGCAACGACCACGCCGCCGCGGACCTCGCGCTGGCCGCCGACCGGTGGCGCGCCGGCACCCTGCGCTGACCCCTGCGCTGACCCCTGGGCTGACCCCTGGGCTGACCCCTGGGCTGACGGCCTATAGCACGAACGGTCGGGTCGTCGCCGCCGTCGTCCACAGGACGGCGTGTCGTCCACAGCGACGCGACGACCGCCCCGCCGCGTCGTCGGACGCGGTCGGATACCCGGCATGCGCCCGTCTCCGCGCCGGCTGGACCCGGCCTCGAAACCCCTCGCCCGCGTCACCGGCCTCGGCGACCTCGCGGCCGTCCTGCCGTACCTGATCGGCTTCACGCCGCGCGAGAGCGTCACGTGCATCGCGATGACCGGTGCCGGTGCGGGGCGTTCGAGCCGGCGGGTCGGGTTGACCGCCCGCGTCGACCTGCCGGACGTGCTCGCCGACTCGGGTCCGCTCCTGCTGGCGTCGGTCTTCGACGGTGTCGCGCGCACCGCGGCGACCGGCGTGATCGTCATGGTGTCGAGCGCCGAGGCGGTCGACCCGGTCGTCGTCGACCGACTGCAGGACGCGGCGGACCGGGTCGGCGTCGACCTGCTCGACGTCGGCTGGGACCGCGGCGAGGTCTGTGTCTCGCTGCTCTGCGACGACCCGAGGTGCTGCCCGCCGGGCGGGTTCGTCGTGGACCGGGCGTCGCCCGCGGCGGTGAGCGCGACGTTCGCCGGCGTGAGCGTGCTGCCCGACCGGGAGGCCGTCGAGGCCGAGTTCGCGGTCGGCGCGCCCGACCCGGCGCTCGGCCCGCTCATCGAGGCGTGCGAAGCGGCCGCCGTGCGAGCGATCGTCGAGGGCGACGGGGGCGCCCGCACCACCGAGGGGGCCGTCCGCGTGGTCGCGCTCGCCCGGGAGTACGACACCCGACCGCCCGGGCCCGCCCCGGCGCTCGCCGACCCCGTGGTGGCGAGGTGCCTCGCCGACCTCGCCGACACGGGCGTCCGGGATGCCGTGTGGCTCGCGGTCGACGCCGGGGAGGTGCACGGCCAGGGCCTCTGGCTCGAACTCGCCCGGCGCGCGCCCGCGCCGTACGACGCGACGCCGATGTTCCTGCTGGGGTGGCGCAGTTGGCGCCACGGCGACGGCGTGCGCGCGGTGCTGGCGGCCGAGCGGGCGGCGGCGACGCCCGGGGGTTACTCGGCCGCCCGGCTGCTGCTCGACGCGATCAATGCGTGCGTGGACCCGCGCACCGTGCCGCCGTTGTCGGCGTGACCCGGTGGCGGTGCGAGGCCGGCCGGTCGGCTCAGATGGCCGGGGCGTACGGCGCGACCGGCGCCGGCAGTTCGGACTCGCCCGAGAGGGCCCGGTCGACCGCGGCCGCGCACGCGCGGCCCTCGGCGATCGCCCAGACGACCAGGCTGGCCCCGCGGCTCGCGTCGCCGCAGGCGTAGACCCCCGGCGCGCTGGTCTGCCACTCGGCATCGACCTGCGCGACCCCGCGGCCGGGCAGTTCGGTGACGTCGAGCGCGGCGAGCAGGTCGGGCACGTCGGTGCCGACGAACCCGGCCGCCAGCAGGACGAGCTCGGCGGGCAGTTCGTGACGGGAGTCCGGCACCGGACGGAACTCGCGACCCAGCGCCGTGCGCACGATCTCGACCTCCTCGACCACGACGGCCCGGACACCGCCGTCCGCGTCGGTGGCGAACTCGACGACCTCACGGGCCCAGGCCTCGTGGACGCCCTCGTCGTGGGCGGGGGAGACGCCGCGGCTGGAGCGGGCGGCGGGCCAGGCGGGGTTGACCAGGTCGTGGTTGCGGACCGGCACCGGGTTGTGGTCGACGAGCGTCACCGAGAGCGCACCCTGCCGGTTGGCGGTGCCGAGGCAGTCCGCGGCGGTGTCGCCCCCGCCGATGACCACGACGTGCTTGCCGGCGGCGCTGATCGGCGGGCGGGGGTAGTCGCCCGCCTGCACGCGGTTGCCCATCGGCAGGTACTCCATCGCCTGGTGCACGCCCGGAGCGTCGTGACCGGGCACCGTGAGCGCCCGCTGCCGCAGCGCACCGACCGCGAGGACCACGGCGTCGTAACGCTCCCGCAGCACGGCCACGTCCTCCGGGCCGACGTCGGTGCTGACCCGGAACGTGGTGCCCTCGGCCGTCATCTGGGCGATGCGGCGGTCGATGGTGTCCTTCGGCATCTTGAAGTCCGGGATGCCGTACCGCAGGAGCCCGCCGATGCGGTCGTCACGCTCGAACACCGTGACGTCGTGTCCGACGCGGGTCAGCTGCTGGGCCGCGGCGAGGCCCGCGGGGCCGGAACCCACCACGGCCACGCTGCGCCCGGTGCGGGCGGCCGGGGGCTGCGGCTCCAGACCGCCGTCGTCCGCGGCCCGCTCGACCACGGCGCGCTCGACCTGCTTGATGGTGACCGGGTCGGTGTTGAGGGCGAGCACGCACGCGGCCTCGCACGGCGCGGGGCAGACCCAGCCGGTGAACTCCGGGAAGTTGTTGGTGGCGTGCAGACGCTGGCTCGCGGCCGTCCAGTCGTCCTCGGCCACCAGCTCGTTCCACTCGGGGATGAGGTTGCCGAGCGGACACGCGGCGTGGCAGAACGCCACCCCGCAGTCCATGCAGCGCGAGGCCTGCTCGCGCACCTGACCCGACGGCGAGGACGCGTAGATCGGCAGGAAGTCGCGGACCCGTTCCTCGGTCGGCCGCTTGGGCATGTCGACCCGGGCGAGCTTGAGGAAGCCCTGCGCGTCATGGGCCACGGGGCCGCCTCCATTCGGTCACGTCCCGACCCCGGTCGGCCGCAGGGCAGCCGGGGGTCGGGCACGGTGGTCGTGCGGGTGGGGTGCACTGCGTCCGGGCGGGTGGCCCGGGCACGTCGGGGCGAGGCGGCGGTGACTCGTCGGGCGATGGTAGCGGCGTGGCGCCGCGGGCCGGGCGGGGTTCAGACGGCGGCGGTCGGGGCGGTGACCGACCGCACGAAGATGTGCTCGCTGACCCGGGGGCCGAGGTCGATGGTGTCCTCGCCGTGGGTGACGCAGAGGCTCTTGCCGTGCACCTCGAGCGTGACCCGCTCGCCGGGCAGGACGCCGGCGCGGCGCAGGTCGCGCATGAGGTCCTCGTCGTTCTGGATCTGCTCGCTGATCCGGGCGACCTGCACGGCGGTGCCGGCCGCGGAGCGCTCGGCGGCGTCACGCATGGTCTGCAGCGGGGCGGCGTCGTCGTCGGAGCCGGTGCCGAAGGGCAGGCCGAGGTCGTCGAGGCCGGGGATCGGGTTGCCGTGCGGGCAGACGAGCGGCTTGTCCAGCAACGCGAGGATGCGACGCTCGACCGCGTCGGACATCACGTGCTCCCAGCGGCACGCCTCGACGTGGACCAGCGACCAGTCCAGGCCGATCACGTCGGCGAGCAGACGCTCGGCGAGGCGGTGCTTGCGCATGACCGCGACCGCGTGGCGGCGGCCCTCCTCGGTGAGTTCGAGGTGCCGGTCACCCGCGACGTTCACCAGGCCGTCGCGCTCCATGCGGGCCACGGTCTGGCTCACGGTCGGACCGCTCTGGCCGAGACGCTCGGCGATGCGCGCACGCAGGGGCGTGACGCCTTCTTCCTCCAGCTCGTACACCGTCCGCAGGTACATCTCGGTGGTGTCGATGAGGTCGCTGTGATGACCCACGGGTCCATCCTCCCATTGCCGGGGTGTCCGCGGGGCGCGCGTTCACCCCCAGTGGATGACGCGGCCGCGGACAGACGACACCGCCGCCGCCCGGGACCGGGCGACGGCGGTGGTGGTGCTGGTCGGGACGAGCGGTCTACTCGAGGTAGTCGCGCAGGACCTGGGCGCGTGACGGGTGGCGCAGCTTCGCCATCGTCTCGCGCTCGATCTGACGGATCCGCTCGCGGGAGAGCTTGAACGTGCGGCCGATGTCGTCGAGGGTGCGGGGCTGACCGTCGTCGAGGCCGAAGCGCATGCGCACGACCGCGGCCTCCCGCGACTCCAGCGTGCCGAGCACCGAGCGCAGCTGCTCCTTCATGAGCCCGAACTCGACCGACTCCGCCGCGGCGGGCGCGGACTCGTCGGCGATGAAGTCGCCCAGGGCGGCGTCGTCGTCGGTGCCGACGGTCTGGTCGAGGCTCACCAGGTCGCGCGACAGGTCGATGAGCTCGCGGACGCGCTCCTCGGTGACGTCGAGCTGCTCGCCGAGTTCGGCGTCGGTGGCCTCGCGGCCGAGCTCCTGGTTGAGCTCACGCCGGATGCGCTGCAGCTTGTTGACCTGCTCCACGAGGTGGACGGGGAGGCGGATCGTGCGCGACTGGTCGGCCATCGCCCGGCTGATCGCCTGCCGGATCCACCAGGTGGCGTAGGTCGAGAACTTGAAGCCCTTGGTGTAGTCGAACTTCTCGACCGCGCGGATCAGACCGAGGTTGCCCTCCTGGATCAGGTCCAGGAACGGCATGCCGTGGCCGGTGTAGCGCTTGGCCAGCGAGACGACCAGGCGCAGGTTCGCGCGCAGCAGGTGGTCCTTGGCGCGCTCACCGTCGACCATCACGGCCCGCATCTCGCGCTTGCGGCTCGGGGTCATCTTGTCCGAGGCGAGCGGCGTGGGCTCGTCGGTCTCCAGCGTGCCGCCCGCGAGGATGTGGGCGGCGTACAGCCCGGCCTCGATGCGCTTCGCGAGCTCGACCTCGTCGACCGCGGTCAGCAGCGGGACCTTGCCGATCTCGTTGAGGTACACGCGGACCAGGTCGGCCGAGACCGCCGCCTCGTCGAGGTCGGCGAGCGTGGCCACGGGGCGGTCGCCCGCCGGGCGGTCGTTCTCGTCGACCACGTGGGTCGAGCCGGTGGTCTCGCTGTCGGCGACCTCGACCTCGTTCTCGACGTCGACCGGGGCGGCGCTCGAGGCGGCACCCGTGACGTCGGTGGTGGTCTCCTCGGTGACCGTCATCGCGCCGGTCGACTTCGCCGGAGCGCGGCGCACGCCGGGCCGGGTGGCCTTCGTGGTCGCGGTCGGCTTGCCGGAGCGGCCGGTGCGGGTCGTGGTGCCCGTGGCCGTCCGCGTGCGCGCGACGTGCGGCGCGGTGCCGCTCGTGCTCGTGCTGGTGGTGCTGCTCGTCTTCGTCGTCACAGTGGGTGTGGACCCCGTCTCTGGTTTCGTCGCCCTCGTACCGGTTCGGGCGCCGGCCCCTGACGGAGCCGTCACCCTCGATCACGTCGTGTACGTCCTCCACGGTTCCAAGGGCGTACGCGGTTCACTCACCTCAACGTTTCCGGGCGCTTGTTGTTCCGCGACCCCCGCCGAGACGTGCCTCGCGGCACCCCGTTCTCAGTCGGCGGCCAGCCCGGGTCGCGACGTCGGTGGAACGTCCAGCACCAGGGTCACCGGGCCGTCGTTGACCGATGACACCGCCATGTCGGCGCCGAAACGCCCCTTCTGCACCGTGATACCCAGTTCCACCAGGGTCTCGACCACGGTCTCGACGAGCGGTGCGGCGACCGGCCCGGGTGCGGCCGCGGACCAGCTCGGACGCCTGCCACGGCGGGTGTCGGCCAGCAGTGTGAACTGGCTCACCACCAGCGCCTCGGGGTGGTCGACGTCGGTCAGGGCGCGTTCGTCCCGCAGGATCCGGAGCCCGGCGATCTTGTGGGCGAGGGCGGCAGCGGTGGCCGGTGTGTCGTCGTGGCTGACGCCGACCAGGACCAGCAGCCCCGGTCCGATCGCCCCGACCACCTCGCCGTCGACCTCGACCGCCGCCGAGGTCACCCGTGTCACCACCGCCCGCATGGCCCGAGCCTCCCGCACGACCGGAGCCTCGAGCACGACGGGAGCCTCCCGCACGACCGGAGCCTCGAGCACGACGGGAGCCTCCCGCACGACCGGACGTCAGGCGCGCGGCGGTTCGAGCAGGCCGCGGGCCACCAGGTCCCGGACCACCGGCAGCGCCCGGGCGACGAACGCGTCCGGGGCGCCGACGTCGTCGCGGGTCGCGGTCACCAGGTCGAGCAGCAGACCGAGCGGGCGGGTGCCGTCACAGGCACCGACGACCTGGGTGGTGGCGTCGTCGGCCTCGACCTCCCACCCCAGGCCGTCGGTCTGGCGCAACGCGGACGCGCCGGGGACCCACCCCTCCGGGCCGGGCGTCGAGGCCCGGACCAGGAGCAGGTCGGGACCGGGGCGCAGCGGGGTGGCGAGCAGCGTGCGGTCGTCGCGGCCGGGGCCGGCGAGCCAGACCGCCCGCTCGAACCAGTCCGCGACGGCCTCGCCCAGCGGTGGCTGCAGGGGCTGCACGACGTCCTCGGCCACCACGACCCGGGGGTGGTGCTCACCGTCGGCGGGCCGGCGCAGGTGCACGGCCCCGAACCCCACGGCCACCGCGCCGAGGGCCTGCAGCCCGTCGACCCAGGCGTCGTAGCGCCCGGCGTAGCCAGGGACGTGCGGGCCGTCGCCCGCATCACGCAGCCACAGCGCCGCGTACTGACCGAGGTCGGCGATCTCGCGTTGCCACACCCAGGCGTCGACGCCGTCCGGGACCCAGCCCGCCACCCGTTCGGTCCAGTCCTGCTCGCCGGTCACCAGCCAGTTGGCGAGCAGTTGGGCGACGCCGCCGGGGGACAGCACGGCCCCGGTGCCCGCGACCAGGCGGGCGCAGAGGGTGTCGCCGGCGAGTCCGCCGTCGCGGTAGGTGAACCGGCCGTCCGACGGCGTCGGGCCGGGTGTGATGACGAACGGCGGGTTGGCGACCACCTGGTCGAACCGCTCGCCCGCGACAGGATCGAGCAGCGAGCCGCGGCGCAGGTCGAGGTCGCGTCCCGGATGCGAGAGCCCCCAGGTGGTCGCGGCGCACCGCAGCGCCCGTTCGCTGACGTCGCTGGCGACGATCCGTTCCGCGTGGGTCGCGAGGTGCAGGGCCTGGACGCCGGAGCCCGTGCCGACGTCGAGGGCGCGGTCGACCGGTCGGCGCACGACGGTGTCGGCGAGCGACATCGCGGCAGGCCCCACGCCGAGGACGTGGTCGGTCCGTAGGACGCCGCGCCGCACGTCGCCGCCGAGGTCGGAGACGATCCACCACGGGCCGTCGCCGGCGTCGGTGGCGTGCGGCCGCACGTCCATCGCAGCGCGGACCGCTCCGCCCGACGCCTCCAGCAGACCCGCCTCGGTGAGCGCCTCGACCGGCACTTCCCCGAACGCCGCGGCCGCCGCGTCCGCCGGGACGTCGTCGCCCACGAGGAACACCCGGCACAGGTCGGCGAGGGGGCCGCGGTGCGCCCGCAGCACCCGCCGGACCCCGGCGAGGTCGGCCCGGGCCAGCGCCGCCTCGCCCGCGGGCCCCAGCAGGTCGGTGACGCCGTCGACGGTGTACGCGGCGTCGACCAGGGCGGTCCGCAACCGGTCCAGGTCGGTGGCGGGCAGCAGGGCGGTGACCGGGGCGGGGGTCACGTCGTCGCCAGGACGTCGCTGAGCAACCAGGCCGCGAGGGCCTGACCGGTGGCCTGGGGCGCGCTGAGGTTGAGGTCGTGACCGGCGGGCAGGTCGACCCGTGTCGCCCGCGGCAGCGCCGCGACCAGACCCGCAGGGGTGGCCGGGGGGATGACGTGGTCGTCGCGGCCCGCCACCACCAGTGCGGGCACCTGCACGCGGGGCAGCGCGTCCACGATCTGCGGCAGCTCCCGCAGCAACGCCCGCTGTTCGACGACGAAGCTACGCCACACCGGTCGCAGCCGGTTCGCCCACGCGGTCGAGCGGGCGTACGGGGCGTCGGCGGGGTCGATGCGTTCGCGGACCTTGCGGCGCAGGTAGCGACGCCAGACGCCGGCGCCGGGTCCGAGCGCCACCCACGACATCGGCTCGCCGAGTCCCGGCACCTCGAACAGCCGGTCGGTCGCCACCAGGCAGTCGGGTCCGACCGAGGCCAGCAGGGCGATCCCCACCACGCGGGGGTCGGCCGCGGCGGCGAGCACCGCGATCCCGCCGCCCCAGCTGTGTCCGACCAGCACGACCCGCTCCGCCCCGGACCGGTCGAGCTCGCCCCGCAGCCAGGCGACGTTCCCGGCGTAGTCGGTGGCGGGGGAGCGGTGGTGGCCGTAGCCCGGCCGGTCGGGCACCCGGACCTCGGGCGGTGCGACGCCCGCGGCGGCGACGGCCTCGAGCAGGTACCGACGTGTCGCCCACCAGGTGGCCGAGGTGTCGGGCTGCCCGTGCAGCACCCACACCGTCGGAGGGGCGGCGGCGCCCGCCGCGGTCACCGGGTCCCCGCGTCGCTCATGCCCGCCCGCTCATGCCCGCCCGTTCATGCCTGCACTGTCCCAGAGCCCGTCCACGGGGTTCGACCGACCGGATCCGACACCCGACCCGCCGGGGTGGGACTGTTCGGACGGCCCCCGCGGTTGACTCTGTCGAACACGTTCAAATCGAGCCTGTGAAACGGACCGGAGGAGGAGCACCATGGTCGCTGTGACCCATCCCGGCGAACGACCTGTTCTCATCACCGACGTCGGGGAGTCGCCCGAGGCGGAGTACAACCGCCGCCGCCGGCGCTACGGCGCGATGATGGCCGGCCGTGTCGTCTGCATCATCGGCGCGTTCGTCGTCGGGTCGATCTACCACAACATCTGGCTGGCGCTGATCTGCGTCGCCGGCGCCGCGGTGCTGCCGTGGGCCGCGGTCCTCATCGCCAACGACCGGCTGCCCAAGGCCGAGCGCGAACGCATGGCGCGCGACCGCCGGGCGGCCACGCCGGGGCTCACCGCCCTGCCGATGACGGCCTCGACCCCGCACGGTCCGCAGGACGGCGCCCACGACGACGACACCACGTCCCGCACGCCCCGGGTCATCGAGGGCTGACCCCCCGTGGGCCGGGTGGCACGATGGAGTCATGACCAGCCCCGGCACCGACACCCTCGAGCGTCCGGACGTCAGCACCGACGAGACGGACCCGGGCGAGAACGTCTTCCACTACGTCAAGAAGGACAAGATCGCGGAGTCCGCGGTGATGGGCTCCATGGTCCAGGCGCTGTGCGGCGAGGTCTTCCCCGTCACCCGTGCGCCGAAGCCCGGGTCGCCGGTGTGCTCGAAGTGCCGGGAGATCTACGAGGCGATGAACGACTGATCGTCGTCGTCCTCGGCGCGTCGCCGCGCCGGTGACCACAGCTTGGCGGTGGCGGGCGGCAGCACCGGGACCCGGTCGCTGATCACCGTCCACCCGCGGTCGACGATGCGGGCGGCCGCGGTGTCGCGCACGCGCGTGGGCGGCAACGACGGCCAGGTCCGCTCGATCGCGGCGTTGAACTCCGCGCCGAGCAGGACGCCGAGCGCGAGCACGTAGAAGAACAGCAGCGCGGCGACGGGCGTGCCCAGCGAGCCGTAGGCGTCGTTGCGGCTGATGACGAACGTGATGTAGGCGCGCAGCCCGGCGGAACCCGCGAGGAACACGGCCAGGGCGAGGGTCGCGCCCGGCAACCCCCGCAGCCACGAGAGCCGGCGAGGCGGCGAGAGCCGGTACAGGCTGGTCAGCCCGAGCAGGACCAGTAGCCCGACCACCGGGTAGTAGGCGGCGTTGACGACGGCGGCGGCCGTCGAGCGGGCGCCCTCGGGGAACGCCTTCGCGAGCAGGTCGGGGCCGAGCACGAGCATGGGCAGCACGACCACGCCGACCAGCACCGAGCCGAGGAACAGCCACAGTGCGAGCAGCCGGCTGCGCACCGCGCCCCGTTCGTCGCGCTGGCCGTAGGCGATGGTGATGGTGTTGACGAACGTCGCGGTGGCCGACGACCCCGCCCAGAGCGCGAGCAGGAAGCCGAGGCTGACCACCCCCAGGCGGTTCCCGTGCAGCACGTCGTCGAGGGTCGGGCCGATGAGCTGGTCGACCACCTGCGGCGAGAACGCCTGACCGAACGCCTCCTCCAACTGCAGGTGCGCTCGGATGACGGTGTCCGGCCCGATGAGGAAGCTCAGGTAGCCCAGCGACGCCAGCAGGGCGATGAGCAGCGACGGCAGCGACAGCAGCTGCCAGAACGCCGTCTCCGCCGACAGTCCGAGGATGCGGTGGTGCCAGGCCGACCGCACGGTGTCGAGCAGCAGCAGCCCGATCCGCCGGAGCACCGCGCCGGGGCTGGTGAGGATCTTGACGGCGCGGCGGCGCAGCGGGAACGGGTGTCCCGCGAACGCGCTCACCAGAGGTTCGACCACGGGTCGAGAGTCTGCCCCGCGACACCCCGTCGCCGACGGAGGCGCGACGCGCGGCGGGGATTACAGTTGCGCAGCGATGACGGCCGGTGCACCTGATCTGTTCGATCTCCCCGACGACGTCACCAGAGGTCCAGGTTCACCCCGGGCGGTGGCGGCCGCCCACGGCTCGGACACCCGGCTGCGGGCCTGGCAGCGTCGGGCCATCGCCGACTACTTCGACCGGCCGGCCGAGCAGGCCCGCGACTTCCTCGTCACGGCCACGCCCGGTGCCGGCAAGACCACGTTCGCCCTGGCGCTCGCAATGCGCCTGCGCGAACGGCGAGCGGTCGACCGGATCGTCGTCGTCGCCCCCACCGACCACCTGCGCACCCAGTGGGCCGAGGCCGCGGCGCGGGTCGGACTCGACCTCGACCCGACGCTGTCCAACGCCGTCGGTCCGGTCCGGGCCGACGCCGACGGCTACGTCACCACCTACGCCCAGGTCGCCACCAAGCCCGCACTGCACCACGCCCGCTGCACGGCGCGGCGCACGCTCGTCGTCCTCGACGAGGTCCACCACGCGGGCGACGGCCTGTCATGGGGCGACGCCGTCGGAGAGGCGTTCGGCGGGGCGGTGCGCCGCCTCTCGCTCACCGGCACCCCGTTCCGCACCCGGGCCGACGAGCAGATCCCGTTCGTGCGCTACACCGACGCCGGCAGCGGCGAGGTGAGCAGCGTCGCCGACGTCAGCTACGGCTACAAGGAGGCCTTGCGCGACGGCGTGGTGCGCCCGGTCGTGTTCGCCGCCTACACCGGCGTGGCCCGGTGGCGGACCTCGGCCGGAGAGGTCGTCGCGGCGTCGCTCACCGACGCCGGCACCAAGTCGGTCGAGGCGGCGGCGTGGAAGACCGCGCTGGACCCCGGGGGCGCGTGGGTCCCGCACGTCCTCGCGGCCCTGGACGACCGGATCGACGCCCTGCGGGCCGGTGGCATGCCGGACGCCGCCGGCCTGGTCCTGGCCAGCGACCAGGAGGCCGCACGGGCCTACGCCGACATCGTCGAGCGGGTCACCGGCCGCAAGCCCGCGCTCATCGTCTCCGACGACCCCCAGGCGTCCGAACGGCTCTCGCGCTTCGCCGCCGGCGACGAACGCATCGCCGTGTGCGTCCGGATGGTGTCCGAGGGGGTCGACATCCCGCGGGTCGCGGCGCTGGCCTGGCTCACCAGCTACCGCACGCCGCTGTTCTTCGCCCAGGCCGTCGGCCGCGTCGTGCGGGCGCGCGGGCGTCACGAGTCGGCGACGGTGTTCCTGCCGGCCGTCCGGCCGCTGCTCACCCTCGCGGCCGAACTCGAGACCGAGCGCAACCACGTCCTGCAGTTCAAGTCCTCACCGGAGACCGACGACCTCGAGGTGCTCGACGAGGTCGTCGCCGAGCGTGAGCCTGCGGACGGCACGGTGGGGGAGTACGAAGCGCTCGAGGCCGAGGCCGAGTTCGCGCACGTGCTGCACGGCGGCCGGGCCGTGGTGGCCGACCTGTCCGACGACGACGAGGACTTCGTCGGACTGCCGGGCCTGCTCAGCCCCGAGCAGACCGCCGCGTTGCTCGCCCGGCGTGACGTCGACGTCCGCAAGCGCGTCGACGCCGCCCGCCGCGGCGAGCTCCGCCGCACCGGAGACCCGGCCCCCGAGCCGCCGCCCGCCCAGGCCTCCTGGCGCGCTGCCGGTGACCTGCGCCGCGAGGTCAACCGGCTCGTCGGCGCCTACGCCGCCCGCACCGGCAGTTCCCACGCGCAGGTCCACGCCGAGATCCGCCGGGCCGTGCCCGGGCCGCCGTCGGCGTCCGCGCCGGCCGAGGTGCTCGAGGCGCGGCGGGACCACCTGCTGGCGCTGACCACCCGCTGACCACCGGGTCGGTCGTTGCACGGTGCAACGACCGGCGGCGGGGTCAGTTCTCCGTCTGGTCCTTCACGCTCGGCGCGTCGATGTTCGGCGGCGCGTTCCACTTCTGCAGCGTGCTCGCGGTGCACGGCCGGACCACGATCTTGCTGATGCCGGTGCCCTTCTCGAACAGGTCGACGGGGAAGGACGCCGGGTCGGCCGGCTGCAGGCACAGCCCGGCGCCCAGGCCCCCGGACCGGTCCTCGATCTGGTAGCTGGCGGCGTAGCTGCTGACCTTGGTGCGGACCGTCCAGCGGGTCTCGTCGGTGGCGGTCGTGGGGCACGCCGTGACCCGCACGTACCGGCCGGACCCCGACGACATGGGGCTGGTCAGGCAGTACGTGGTGCCGTTCCTCGTCGTGGTGATGCGGCCGGTGCCGACCCCGTCCGTGACGGCGGGGAGCGTCCACCGCTGGTTCCACGCGACCTTGGTCGGGTCCGGTTGTTGCTTGCACGGCCAGGCGATGAGGAACGAGGAGTCGACGTTCTGATCGGTGACGTCGAGGCAGCGGCCGAACTGGTTGTAGTTGACCAGTTCGTTGTAGGCCGCACCCGAGGCGCCGGCACCGACCGCGGCGGCGGGCTGCCAGCTGACCTGGTTGTCGTAACCGTTGCTGCCGACACACTTCGTCCCGAGCGTGACGTCGCTGCCCGGCACGTCAGGACGCGTCACGCCCCAGCACAGACCGTTGGTCGCCGCGCCGGTGTCGGTGCCCTCCATCCCGGCGTTGTCGTTCATGCTCCACCGTTGCTGGCTGAGGTTGGTGGCGGTGCCGCACGCCTGGAGACGCAGCGAGGTGCCGGCCACCTCCTTGCCCGAGGTGAGCGGGCCACCGTCGACGCACAACCCGTCGGTCGTGACGGCGCCCGCGGCGTCCAGGACACGGGTCGCGACCAGCGACACCGTGAGCGTCGTGTTGTACGCCCACTTCTGGGCCGCGGACGTCGTGTCGCACGCCTGCATGGTCACGACGCGCCCGGCGGTGAACGGCGCCGCACCCGCGTCGAGGCAGAGGTCCTTGCTGGTGGCGAGCTTGTTGACCCGGAACAGGCCCCCGACGATGTTGCTGTTGGTGGTCTTGACGACGTAGGTCGCACTGACGCTGCGGCTGCGCCCCGCCGGGAAGGCGGTGCCGGGGACGTCCGAACCCCAGGCCGTGATGCGCGCGAACGCCGGCGTGGTCTTGGTGCCGAGGCTCTTGACCACGCCGCCGACGGTGTCGGTGAGGCAGTCGACGACGGCGGCACCCGGTTGCGCCGGATCGGTGGAGTAGTAGGTGATCGAGACCTTGTAGTGCAGGTCCACGCTGCCCAGCACCGTCCCGGCCAACGGTGCACAGGGCAACGATCCGATCAGACCGGCGGAGGTGGAGTCGGACGCCGCACGGATCCGGGCCAGGGCCGTCTCGACCCCGCTCTGGGCCGCCGCGAGCTGGCGGGCGCGCCGGTCGTCGAAGCGTGCGCCCGACGCCGAGGTCAGCAGCATCGGCAACACCAGCGCCGCGACCGACGTCGCGACGAGCGTCACGAGCATCGCGAGCACCAACGACCCCCGGTCGTCACCGCCGGCGCGCACGGCCGCCATCCGCCGGCGGGACAGGGTCGAGATCGCGCGGATCATGGTCGGGTCCGTCCTTCGGTGCACACGGTGTCCGGCACGGTCGCGCCGGTCGAGTTGGCCGCCGTGTAGGTGACGTCGTGGGTGGTGGAGTCCCGCAGCTTCGTGCCCCCGGCGGTGGCCGTCACCGCGATCCGCAGGCGCGACAACCCGAAGGTGGAGTCGGCGGCGGAGCGGGTGAAGACCGGTGTGGCGGCGTCGACCGCGCCCACGCCGGAGGCGATGACCCTCCAGCGCGTCACGGTGGTGGCGATGCGGTCCTGGGCCCAGGACCGCAGCTGCAACTGCCGGGTGCCGCGGTCCAGCCGCAGTTCCTGGCAGGTGGGGGTGCCGCCTGCGGTCTGCAGCCACTCGACGTAGTCGTTGCCGTCGGGCGCCCGGGCCGGGGTGCTGTACCCCGAGGCCCACCGCACCAGCCGGTCGAGTTTGTCGAAGGCCTGGTGGGCCTGCTGCTGGGAGGACGACGCGGCGTCGACCCGCGCGCTCGTCGCCGAGGCCTGCAGCACCGCACCGGTCACGATGACCATCACGATCCCGGTGATGGCAACGCTGACCAGCATCTCGGTGAGGGTGAAACCCCGGTCGTCACGGCGGTTCCGCCACACGGCGACGACCGCGGACCGCGCTCGCCTCACGACACCCGCCACGTGACGTTGGTGGTGGCGGTCCGTCCCGCGGCGTCGGTGACGGTGAAGGTGATGGTGGTGGATCCGGCGGTGGTGGGCTTGCCGCTCACCACACCGGCGGACGTCATCGTCAGGCCCGCGGGCAGCTTGCTGGACGCCCACGTGCACGCGCCGCTGCAGCCGGTGGCGACCAGCGTGAGTGGTGTCATCGCCACGGTGCGGACCAGCGTGGGTGCCGCGGGCGGCGTGACGGCGAGCGGCAGGAGCACCTTCGCGGTGAGGGTCGCGGTCGAGGACCGCCCCCGCGAGTCGGTGACCGTGCACGCGGGCGTGAGGACCCCGACCGCGGCCGCGGGCACCGTGAGCACTCCGGCGGCGGTCACGGTCGCGCCGAGCGAGAGTCCCGTGCACGCCCACGTGTACGGGCCGGTGCCGGTGGCACCCAACCCGAGCGCGGTGGCGAGGTCGACCGTCTGCAGCGCTCCGGCGACGAGCGGCAGGGTGGCCGAGGTCAGCTTCGGCAGGGCGTTCACCGCCCAGGTGAACGTGGTCGAACCGAAGAGCTGGAACCGGTCGGTGGCCGTGACGGTGACGGTCGTGCCGGCGGTGACCGCCCCGAGCGTGCCGGTGAAGGTGCCGGTGTCCGGGTCGAGCGTGACGCCGGCGGGCAGGCCGGCCGCGGTCAGCGTGACCCCGCCGTTGCCGCCGGCGACGACCACCTTCGGCCCGTTGGCAGCGGAGATGGTCTCGCCGACGTCGGTGCCGAACCGGGTCAGGCCGTTCGCCATCGTCACAACCGGTGCCACCGCCTTGACGTTGCTGTTGAACAGCGGCTCGGTCGTGTTGGCCGCCATGAGCGTCGACAGCTCGTAGGTGCACGTGCCGCGCGGGCACGACCGGTCCGGCCAGGCGACGGAGACCACGACGTCGTACATCGCCACCGTGCCCGTCGTGGCCGCGGCCAGGCAGGTCTGGGACGCGTTGATGTTGCAGCCTGCAACGAAGAACGACTGTCGGTAGGTGACGCCGTCGACCGTGACGGTCAACGGCGTGGTCGGCAGCGCCGCCGCCCGACCCGCGCCGGTGCGGGCCGTGGCGTCGGAGCTCGCCGTCAGTCCCGCGAGCAGGGTGGAGACACCGGCGGGGCGGGTGGCCCACTGGGTGTCGACGGACGCCTTGTCGCGGCCCCGCACCACCGCCGAGCCCGACAGCGCGTGCGCGCGGTCCAGGCCGTCGGTGGCGATCCGCGACGCTGCCTGTCGCCCGCCCTGGACGTCGGTGCCGGCGGCGGTCGCGACGAACACGGCGCCGAGGCCGAGCATCACCACGGCGATGATCGCGACCGAGACCATGACCTCGATCAGGGTGAACCCGGCGTCGTCGCCGCCTGCGCGGTGGTCGGGCGGGAGGGTCCGGCTGGCGGGCACGGTCAGCCGCCGTTCCCGGCGGCGCCCGCGGTCGGCGCGACGAACGCCGTCATGGCCACGGTGAGCGTGACCGAGCTGCCCGTCGCGGCCTTCTCGGTGACCGAGTCGACGAGGACGGCGCGGGGCTGACGTGTCTGCAACGCGGTGACGAACGCGGTGAGGGCGTCGTAGTCGCCCCGTACCGACACCGTGATCGGCACCGCGTAGACGGCGCCGACCCCACCCGCACCGGTCCTCGCCCCACCGGTGGAACCGTCGGGTTCGGTGGCGTCGAGGGCGGTGACCACCGTGCCGGTCGAGGTGCCGAGGTCCTGCAACATCCGCAGGAACGCGGGCAGGGCCGCGGTGGTCGGCAGCGCGGCGGCGGCCGCGGCGAGCTCCTGGCGGTACCGCGGCAGCTTCGCCTGGTCCGCCTCGAGGCCCTCGACCCGGGTGCGCAGCTGCGCGACCCGGGTGTCGACGACGTCGGCCTGGCTGGTCACGGCCGCGGTGTCGGAACGGACCGGCGAGACGAGCACCATCCAGCCGGCGAGGCCGATGACCGCCGCCGCGACGATCGCCAGCGGCAGGGTCCACTTCTCGAGTCCGTTGCCGTTCGTGGTCGCGGGGGTCGCCGCCCGGCGGGCGGACCGGGGGGCGCCCGGACGACGCGTCAACTGCGGGATGCTGGTCACTTGCCGCCTCCGGTGGTCGGCGCCCAGCGGCCCGGTGCCGCCGTGCGCAGGTCACCGGTGAGGGCCACCGAGACCGTGAAGGTGTAGCCGCCGCCGTCGGACTGCTCGGCCACGGTGGACAGGAACGGGTCGGCGAGGCCGCCGAGGGTGTCGAGCTGCTCGACGAACGCCGCGATCGTGGGCTTGTCGGGAGCGGTGCCCTCGACGGTGAGCGTGCCGATGGCGCCGGGCGTCGTCGCGGGGCCGGACGCTGCGCCGGTGTCGCCGCTCCCGGTCCCGGCGGTGGCGAGGGCGCCGTCGACGGAGGTGAACGTGACGCCGCCGCGGACCCGGCCGAGTTCGGTGAGCAGGGTCGACCACGGGGTGTCGGTCGCCATGAGCGAGGCCAGGGTGTTGCGCAGGTCGGTGGCCTGCTGGCGCGTGGCCACGAGGTCCGCGTACTCCTCCTGCGTGGCCTGCAGGCTCCGCTGCTGGTCCTGCGCCGCGGTGAGGGCGTCGGTGGCCGTGGCGTGACCCCGGGTCGCCAGCAGCCAGGCCGCGGTGACCGCGAGCACCGCGGCGACGACCACACCGACCGCGACCCACCGGGTCCCGCGGCCGCGCCGCTCGGCGGCGGTCCCGCGGGGGAGCAGGTCGGCGCCGATCGGCAGCAGCGTGACGGTGGCGCCCTCGGCGCCGGTCGGGCGCGAGCGCGTGGTGGGTTCCGGACGCAGCCGGCTGATGACCCCGTTCACGACGCGGCCAGCAGGGTGAGCCCGACCGACACGGCGGCCGCGCAGCGGTGCACCGACAGTTCGCTGCCCTTCCCGCGCCGGGCCACCGAGCCGACCCGCATGAGTGGGTTGGCGAGGTAGACGTCGACGTCGAGTTCGTCGGCGAGGTAGGCGGTGAGCCCGGGCATGAGCGCGCCGCCCCCGCACAACCCGAGGCGGGTGACGGCCGTGCCGTTCGCGCCGCCCGCGAGGTACGCGAGCGAGCTGCGGATCTCGTGCACCAACGGACGCAGGGCGTCGGCCACGACGTCGGTGGTCCACGGGTCCTCGTCGGCGAGCACACCGACCCGGTGCTTGACCGCCTCGGCCTCCTCCTCGGGCAGGCCGAGCCCGGCGGCGACGGCCGCGGTGACGTCCGAGCCGCCGCGGGGGACGGTGCGGACCATGTGCGGGACACCGTCGGTGTGCACGAGGACGGTCGTGGTGCGGGCGCCGAGGTCGACGATCGCCTCCCGTTCGTGACCGGGGCGCGCGGTCGCGCGCAGGACCGCGAACGAGGAGAGGTCGACCCGCTCGACGGTCAGGCCCGCGCGCTCGACGACCTCGACGGTGCCGGTGACCTGGTCGCGCGGGGCCGCGATGAGCAACCCGCGGCGCTGGCCGGGCGCGACGGTGCCGGCGTCCGCCTCCAGCGGGTAGAAGTCGAGCAGCGCACTCTCGGCGGCCATCGGGAGCAGGTCGGAGACGAGGTTCGGCAGCGCCGCGCGCAGTTCCTTCGGAGCCAGCTCGGGCAGCGTGACCTCGCGGACGACCGCCTGGTGGCTGCTGATGCCGAGGATGACCCGCTTGCTGCGGAACTCCTTCTCGGACCAGATGTGCTTGATGGCGAGGATGACGGCCTCGGCGTCGTGGATCGCGCCGGCCCGGACCGCGCCCACCGGCAGCTCGGCCTGGCCGAACGCGGTGACGGCCGCCGGGCCCTTGCCACGGGTCGTCTGCACCGCCCGGATCGACGACGACCCGATGTCGAGGCCGATGTGGAGGGGAGCTGCCATGGTCGTTCTCCTAGCTGAGGGCGTGACGGAAGGGGACGCGGTGCTCACACGGTTGCGGACTGCAACGGTTCAGACCGTTGCAGGCTGCAGCAGCGTGAGGTACCAGTGCGAGATGGGAGCGGCGACGAACAGGGCGAGCAACGCCGCGGTGAGCATGAACGGGCCGAACGGGATGGCGGTCCGGCGTCCGACCCGGCGGGTGGCCAGCAGGCCGACGCCCGCGAGGCCGCCGAGCAGGAACGCGCCGAAACCGCCGACGAGCAGGGCGTCCCAACCGAGCACGCCCAGGTAGAGACCGAGCAGGCCGGCGAGTTTGACGTCGCCGAGTCCCATGCCGCCGGGCTTGAGCAGGGCCAGGGCGAGGTAGGCGCCGCCGAGGAGCGCCGCTCCGGCCAGGCCGCGCAGCGCGGCCGACAGGTCACCGGTGAGGACCACGGCCGGTGCGAGGAGCGCGACTCCGACGACGTAGGACGGCAGGACGATCGCGTCCGGCAGGCGCCGGGTGTCGAGGTCGATCGCCGCGAGGGCGATGCTGACGGCGGCGAGGTACAGGTAGGCCGGCAGGACCGGTGAGAACCCGAACCGCAGGGAGACCAGGACGAACACCACACCCGTCCCGAGCTCGACCAGCGGGTACCGCGGCGAGATCCGGACGCGGCAGTCCGCGCACCGTCCGCGCAGCACCAGCCAGCTCAACACGGGCACGTTGTGCCGGGGTTGCACGGGGGATTCGCAGGCCGGGCAGTGCGAGCCGGGCGAGACGAGCGAGTGCCCGAGCGGCACGCGGTGGATGACGACGTTGAGGAAGGACCCGATGACCACGCCCAGGAGGCCGACCGCGGACAGGCACAGCCACGGAGCCACGGACTGCAGCGCTGCGGTGTCGTTCACGGTCGGTCTCCCTCCTGGGCGTCGGACGGTCGTCGGGGTGGTGCGGATCAGACCGAGCAGTCGGCCTTGAGCGGCTTCTCGCCGGCGTCGGTCACGGCGCCACCGGTCGTGCTGTCGTAGACGAACAGGTGCTTGCCGTTGCCGTTGAGGCCGCACACCTTGTAGCCGTCGCCGGTCTTGGCGTAGTTGACGGTGTTGTTGCTGCCGACCGAGATGGTCTGCTTGTTGGCGCCGGTGCCGAGGTCGAGCGGGGTGCTCTCGGTGCCGGCGACCGAGTCGGGGTAGGCGTTGCCGTTGCTCGTGTAGTACTGCTCGACCGCGGAGATCGCGCCGCGGACGTCGGACTCGGCCGACTTGTTCTCGGCACCCTTGCGGTAGTTCAGGTACAGCGGGATCGCGATGGCGACGAGGATGCCGATGATCACGACCACGACGAGGAGCTCGATGAGGGTGAAGCCGCCCTCACGCTCCTCGTCGCGCCGGGACCGGAGAGCGTCGAGGGTGGTGTGGATGGACATGGCGGAGCCCTTTCAGGTGGGTGGAGCAGGGATGGGTGGTGCCGGCCGGGACGGCCGTGGGGTTCTCCGCGGTGCAGCGCGGAAGTGTGTGGGGCGTGCCGACTACGTGGCGCCCTGGATGTTCTGGTAGATCGTGAACATCGGCAGGTAGAGGCAGACGACCATCGTGCCGACGATGCCGCCCATGCCGACCACCATCACCGGTTCGATGGCGGCGGTGAGTGAGTCGGTGGCCTCGTCGACCTCGCGGTCGTAGAAGTCGGCGATCTTGTCGAGCATCGCGCTGATCTGGCCGCTCTCCTCGCCGACCTCGACCATCTGGCCGACCATCGGCGGGAACACCGAGTCCGGCCGGCTCATCGGCGCCGACATCGTGCGGCCGTTGCGGATCGACTCCTTGATGGCCTCGGCCGTCCGGCCGATCACGGCGTTGCCGGAGGTCTCGCCGACGACGTCGAGCGCCTGCATCGCCGGCACGCCGACCTCGAGCAACGTGCCGAGCGTGCGGGTGAAACGGCTGATCGCGATCTTGCTGAGCAGCGGTCCGAAGATCGGCAGCCGCAGCAGCAGCCCGTCGAACCGCAGGCGCCACGCGGGGCTGCGCCGCAGCTGCATCCGCACGCCGAGGACGGTGCCGCCGATCAGCACGAGCGTGAGCGGGGCGAGCCAGACCATGGCGTGGCTGATCGAGACGATGACCTGGGTCGGCAGCGGGAGCTCTCCGCCGAGCGAGGCGAACATGCCCTCGAAGATCGGCACGATGAAGACCAGGACGACCGCGACCATCGCCACCGAGAACAGCAGCACGATGCTCGGGTAGGTCATCGCCGACTTGATCTTGCCGCGCAGGGCCGCGTCCTTCTCGGTGATCTCGGCGATGCGCTCGAGCGCGTCGTCGAGGAAGCCGCCGGTCTCGCCCGCGCGGACCATGGCCACGACCAGGCGCGGGAACACCCGTTCGTGGCGGGCCATCGCGTCGGACAGCGACAGGCCGGACTCGATGTCCGAGCGGACCTCGCCGAGGGTCTTGGCGAGCGTCGGGTTCTTGCTCTGCTGTTCCAGCACGGTGAGCGAGCGCAGCAGCGACAGGCCGGAGCCGGCCAGGGTGGCGAACTGCCGCGCGAACACGGCGAGGTCCTTCTGCTTGACCCGCTTGGCACCGAACAGCGAGATCTCGCGCTGCAAGCCCTGTCCCGTGGGGTTCAGGGTCAGGGGCGTGAGCCCGAGCGCCCGGACCGCGGCCCGCGCGGCGTCGATGCCGTTCGCGTCCACGACCCCCTTGACCCGGTCCTGGTTCGCGTCCAGCGCCTCGTACGCCCAGGACCGGACGGCGTCGTCGTTCCCCGTCGCGGGGGCGGCGGCCGCCGGTGCCTGCGGCAACGTGGCGGTCACGCCGACACCGTCCGGGCGAGCCGGCCGAAGTCCTCGGACGAGTGACACAGGGTCAGGGCCCTGTCGAACGCGATGACGCCGGAGCGCACCAGGCTCGCGAGGTGCTGGTCGAACGAGAGCATGCCGTCGCGCCCACCCGCCTGCATGAAGGACGGGATCTGGTGGGTCTTGCCCTCCCGGATCAGGTTGCGGATCGCGGGGGTCGCGACCATCACCTCGGCGACGACCGCCCGGCCGGCGCCGTCGGCCCGTGGCGCCAGGGCCTGGGTGACCACGCCGCGCAGGGTCGACGCGAGCTGCGCGCGCACCTCGCCCTGCTGGTGGGCGGGGAAGACGTCGATGACGCGGTCGACGGTCTGGGCCGCGCTCTGGGTGTGCAGCGTGGCGAACACCAGGTGGCCGGTCTCGGCCGCCGTGAGCGCCGTGGCCGTGGTCTCCAGGTCCCGCAACTCGCCGACGAGGATGACGTCGGGGTCCTGACGCAGCGCGTGCTTCAGCGCCGCGGCGAACGAGGCGGTGTCGCCGCCGACCTCGCGCTGGTTGACCAGGCCGGTGCCGTGGTCGTGCAGGAACTCGATCGGGTCCTCGATCGTGACGATGTGCGGTGAACGCGTGCGGTTCGCGAGCGCGAGCAGCGAGGCGAGGGTCGTGGTCTTGCCGGAACCGGTCGGGCCGGTCACGAGCACCAGGCCGCGGGGGAGACCGGCGAACTGCTCGATCTGCGGGGGCAGGCCGAGCGTCTCGAGCTCGGGGATGACGGTGGGGATGGCCCGGAAGGCCGCGCCGCACACGCCGCGCTGGCGGTAGAGGTTGACGCGGAACCGGCCGATCGCCGGCGCGGTGTAGGCCAGGTCGAGCTCGTGGGTCTGCTCGAAGGTGTGCCACTGGCCGCCGTCGACGATCGTGCGCAGCAACGCCTCGATCTCCGGACCACCGAGCGGGCCGTGGTCGGCGAGGCGGCGCAGGTCGCCGTGCACCCGCATGGTCGGCGCGACGCCGACCGACAGGTGCAGGTCGGACCCGCCCGCGGCCAGCAGCTGCCGCATCATGTCGTGCAGGCCGTCGACGTCGGTGCGGGCCGCCTGGTGCCGCGCCTCGTGACGCGCGCCGAGCATCTGGACGTCGCGCGGGTCACCGCGGCGTTCGCGGGCCCCCGACGGCGCGTCCGGGGTGGGCACCCCGGCCAACCGGACCCGCGCCGTGCGGGTGTCGACCACTCCCGCGGGGAAGGTCGTGAGTCCGTGGACGGTCGGGGCGTCGTCGCCCGCGGTCGGCAGGGGGTGGACCGCCGCGAGCGGGCGGGTGTCGCTGCGGGTGGCGACGGCGACCGGCGCGGGCGTGGCGGCCGGCTCGG